>CANRDG010000005.1 GCA_947629275.1 uncultured Clostridia bacterium
CCACGTTATATCAATGTTGCTTTCTACCTTTTCTTTCGGCAGTGCAACTAAAGCCGACCTGCCCTGAGGCTCTGCGCTCAAAGTCATAAGCTTTTCCTGCTCGCACATAAAATACATTCCACCGCCGAAACTTACCTCGTCAATGCCTGTAATTTTCAGTCCCAGACCTTTTGCAATAGCCTCTGCCTTTCTGCGCGAATTTTCTGTTGCAGCCGCAAGCGCTTCGTCTTCTTTTGCGTGTCTGTCCGAGAGAGAAAAATCAACGTCGTAGCCTACATATTTTAGGTCTTTCTCAATATCTGCCAAAATACTCACAAGAGCCATATCAGCCTTTGCCGAAAATTCAAGCTTTTTTGTAAAGGAAAAGTCCCTGTCCTCGCGGTAATACGAATTGCTGACATTCTCTCTTTCAAAAACTATATCTTCGGGCTTTATTGAAGCCTTTTCTTCCAGCGCAGCAAGCAGTTTTTCCGTCTGCTCCTTGCCAACTGCCGCAGCCCTTGTGCTTTCTTTATCATGTACCGAAACCGCAAAAGTGACCGTCATCTTGTCGCAGTCAAATTCTTTAGCCGCGCCTGCGCTGACCTTTATCTTTGTCATATTATCGCTCCCCTTATTTGAACGGGTTCTCATCGGGGTATTTTTCGCTTTCGGGGTGGTTGTAGTCTATCTCCGTAACGCCCAAAAGTTTGAACGTCTCAAACAGCTCTCTGCCAAAGTGACCGAACGCTACAGCCCCATGGTGAGGGTAATTTTTGTTTATTAGTACATAGCGGTAGAATCTTCCCATATCGTGTATCGCAAAAACGCCTATGCCGCCGAAAGAGCAGGTCTGCACGGGCAGTATCTCGCCCTGCGCCACATATGCGCGAAGTTTGCAGTCGCTGGTGCTTTGCAGGCGGAAGAACGTTATCTCCCCTGCCGCTATGTCGCCCTCCAGCGTGCCGTTCGTACATTCCTGCGGCAGAGTACGCGCCATTATCTTCTGATACTTCATCTCCGCCGAAGAAAGCTTGCAAATAGGCGTGTTTCCGCAGTGGAAGCCCATGAACGTGTCTCTGTGTGTGTAGTCAAACTTACCCTTTATGTTGTTTTCATACATATCCGCAGGAACGGTGTTGTTTATATCGAGAAGCGTTACTGCATCGCGGCTTATCACCGCGCCTATGTATTCGCTCAACGCGCCGTAAATATCCACCTCGCACGAAACGGGTATTCCGCGAGATGTAAGGCGGCTGTTCACATAGCACGGCACAAAACCGAACTGCGTCTGAAACGCGGGCCAGCACTTGCCTGCAATGGCAACATACTTTCTGCCGCCGCGGTGGTTCTCGCACCAGTCAAGCAGTGTAAGCTCATACTGCGCAAGCTTTTGCAGCACTTCGGGCTTTTTGTTGCCCGCTCCCAGCTCTTTTTCCATATCCGCTATAACAGAGGGTATGCGCTCGTCGCCTGCGTGGTCATTAAAGCTCTCAAACAGGTCAAGCTCGCTGTTTTCCTCTATCTCAACGCCCAAATCGTACAGACGTTTTATAGGCGCGTTGCAGGCGAGAAAATCCTGCGGACGAGGGCCGAACGAGATAATTTTCAAGTTTTTAACAGCTATAACAGCCCTTGCTATAGGCGCAAAGCCTGCGATCATGTCGGCGCATTCCTCAGCCGTGCCAACGGGGTATTCGGGTATGTAAGCGCTTATGCCGCGAAGATACAGATTATAGCTTGCGTTGAGCATACCGCAGTAAGCATCGCCCCTGCCGTCGCACATATCGCCTGAGCTTTCCTCAGCCGCCGCAAAGTACATAGCAGGGCCGTCAAAATATTTCGCAAGCAGCGTTTCGGGCGTTTCCGGTCCAAAGTTGCCAAGATAAACCGCCAGAGCATTACAGCCGTTCGCCTTTATGTCGTCAAGGGCTTTGAGCATATCATTTTCGTTCTCAATGCACACGGGACAGACGTACAGATTGTCCTGTGCGCCGTATTTTTCTTCATACGCTTTAGCCAGCCTGTCTCTCCTGCTCACCGAAAGCGTCATCGGGAAGCAGTCGCGGCTGACAGCCACCAGCGCAATTTTTTCCTTTGGTATGTTTGTAAATTCCATTTCAAAAACTCCTTTATATAATTTACTCGGGTATCTTCCAGTCTATCGGCACAATGTCGTTTGCAGACAAAAACCTGTTTACCTTTGAAAAATGTCTGCACCCGAAAAATCCGTTGTATGCCGAAAGAGGGCTCGGGTGCGCCGCTGTGAACACACCGTGGCGGCTGTTTGTTATAAGCGCCGTTTTCGAGCGCGCGTTTGCGCCCCACAGTATAAAAGCTATCGACTTTTCGCGCCCGTTAAGTTTGCGTATTATCTCGTCCGTAAAAAGCTCCCAGCCCAGCCCCTTGTGGCTGTTTGCCTGCCCCTCGCGCACCGTCAGCACGGTGTTGAGCATAAGCACCCCCTGCCTTGCCCACGCGGTAAGCTCGCCGTGTTTTGCAGGCGGTATGTCAAGGTCGCTTTCAAGTTCTTTGTACATATTTTTCAGTGAGGGCGGTATCTCGCACCCTTTTCGCACCGAAAAGCACAGCCCGTGCGCCTGCCCCCTGCCGTGGTAGGGGTCCTGACCCAACAAAACGGCTTTCACATCGCCGTATGCGGTAGTTTTCAGCGCGTTGAAAACATCATTCTTTTCGGGATATATCGTGTACTGCGCATATTCCTGCCTCAGCGTTTCGCAAAGCCTTTGAAAATACGGCTTTTCAAACTCGCCTTTCAGCACTTCGTCCCAGTCGTTTCCTATGCGTATCATTTCACATCGCCACGCCCGAGATAGCCGCAAGCAGTATTCCGCCAACAACGCTAAGTGTCATAGCTATTACCAGCACCCACGCCACTATGCGCTTTTTCTTTTCATAATTTTTCATAATACCACCTCGTACAATATGTATCATGTCATATAAATGTATTATAACATATTCTTTTCGCAAATGCAATACTTGAAAAACTTCTTTACTGATGTTATAATGTATAATAGGTAATTTTGCGGAGGTGACACCTTGTTTACAAAAACTGTAGATGTAAAAATTCTTAAAGACTGGTTTGAAGCCAACAAGACTTTCTTTCCCGACCCGCTGGAGGATATATTCAAAGCCTGCAACGGCGTTTTCCCCGAGGGCGCGCAGATGAAACGCACTGGTGCGCTGAAATGCCGCCTTACGCTAAACACCGAAGACAGCGGCGAACAAGTGGTTCGCGTGATACAGGGTATAGCCAAACAGTCTTTCAGCCTTGATAACGTTGCCGACGCGCTTGTGGTGACTGCTGCCGCACCCGGTAAAGCAAACTCCGTCCACAGCGCGCGTGAGCGAATAGAAAAACTTGTGGGCGCAGAGGAATTTAAAGCGCTGGCAAGCGAGATAGCCGCCATAACACCGCAGATAAAGCAGTTTTCCACGCATAGGGTGTTCGCATCGCAGTCGTATCTTTTCTCTATAAACGACGGCTGCGGCTTTTCCACCTATGCAGAGCTTTTCGCCGACCTTTTGGAGGAGCTTGGCATTTTTGAATTCTGCTCCGAGCGGCGTATTATAGAGCTCAAACTTACCCAAAAGCAGCTCACCGATTCGCCCGACACCTTCATGGGCGCGCTGGCAGACCTTAAAAAATTGGGCTTGAAGCGCAAGGGCATAATGTACTGCGTTGACATAAGCGAGTGGCTGAGTATGACGAGCGAAAAGCCCTTCCGCGATATGCTCGCCCTGATAGACCGCCATACCTCCGACAACATTTTCATTTTCCGCGTGCCGTTCGTTGAGGCTAACATTCTCAAAGAGATAAAAAACACCCTCGCCGACTACCTTTTTATCCGCGAGGTAACGTTTTTGCCGTTCGGCACAGAGCAGCTTAGGCAGTGCGCCGAGATCGCCCTTGCAGAGATAGGCTACACCACCGAAGAAAGCGCGTGGCAGGTGTTCAACGCACGCATTGCAGAGGAAAAGCGCGACGGCAGGTTCTACGGCATAAACACCGTTAAAAAAGTGGTGTGCGAAATGGTATACCAAAAGCAGGTCAGCAGCCTCTCTTCGGGCATTGATAATATAATTCGCCGAGATGATATTCTCTCCCTTTCCGAAAGCAGTATGCAAAAAGAGCAGACCAGCGAAGAAATGCTGTCTTCTCTCGTCGGTATGGAAAACGTCGCAAAGCGCGTAAAAGAGATAGTCGCGCAGATAAATACAGCCGTTTCAAACAGCGGCATAGAACGCCCCTGCCTGCATATGCAATTCATAGGCAGCCCCGGCACAGGCAAGACCACCGTTGCAAGGATAATAGGCAAAATGCTCAAAGAAAGCGGCGTTTTGCGTAACGGCAGCTTTTTTGAATACACCGGCAGAGACCTGTGCGGCAAATTCATAGGCGAGACCGCCCCCAAAACAGCAGGCATCTGCCGTGATGCATACGGCTCGGTGCTGTTTATAGATGAAGCTTATTCTCTCTACCGCGGCAGCGACGACAGCAGAGATTTCGGTCGCGAGGCTCTTGAAACTCTGATAGCCGAAATGGAAAACCACCGCAGCGATATGGTGGTTATAATGGCAGGGTATGCTGACGAGATGAAAACGCTGATGCAGGGCAACCAAGGCTTAAAAAGCCGTATGCCGTATGTTATAGAATTTCCAAACTACACGGGCGCGCAGCTTTACGAGATATTTAAAAATATGCTGCAAAAGTCTTTCAGATATGATGAAAACATTCTTTCAGCAGCCGAAGATTATTTTTGCTCGATATCCGAAGGCGTGCTGAGTTCAAAAGAATTTTCAAACGCGCGCTTTGTGCGCAACCTTTTTGAAAGAACTTGGGGCAAAGCCGCCATGCGCTGCCGATTTGAAAATTCTTCCGAAATATGCGTTACCGCCGAAGACTTTTTGCAGGCGTGCAGAGAAAAAGAATTTGACCTGTCCGAGGGCTTTAAGCGCCGCACGGTGGGCTTTTAAAAAACAAGACCGGAGAGTTTAAACTTTCCGGTCTGTATTTTTGTACTGTTTATTTGTTCTTCTGCTCAATGTAGCCGAGGATTATATCCACCGCGCCTTGAAGCCCCGTTTTTGAGGAGTTTATGCAAAGGTCGTAATTTTTCGCTTCGCCCCAGCGCATATCGGTGTAGTAATTGTAGTAACTCGCCCTGCGCTTGTCCGTCTTGCGGATAAAATCCTCCACCTTGTCTTTTTCAATGTCGTATCTCTGGAGTATGCGTCTTTTCTTTTCAACGATGTTGCCGACGATAAAGAAGTTCAGCACGTTGGTGTGCTCTTTCAGAACATAATCGGCGCACCTGCCGACAATAACACACGGCTCTTTCGCAAGCTCTTTTATCGTATCGAACTGCGCCAGAAATATCTTGTGATTTATCGGCATATTGTCCGAAATTATCCTGCCGTCCGAAGTCGGTGTGTAGCTGCCCATGACTAGTGAATACAAAAGGCTGTTTGAATACGTTTCGTCATGCCGCACAAAAAGGTCCTCGCACAAGCCGCTGCGTTTTGCAGCCTCGCTCAAAAGCTCCTTGTCGTAAAAAGGTATACCCAATTTCTCGGCGATAATCTTTCCTATCTCGTGTCCGCCGCTGCCAAATTCACGGCTTATTGTAATAACGTTTTTCATATCAAACACCTCCTGCAAAATATACAGCATTATGCTGATAATATTATTATACCACATCTTGGCGCTCTATGTCAACCCACGCGCTTTGCAAAAAAGTCTTGACAAATAATTTTTGCTGGTGTATAATATAAATAGAAAAGAGATACCGGCTAGTACGATAGCGGCTATCTCCCAAATGTTTTGTTTAAAAAATAATCGCTACATTTTGGAAGAGTGAGCGGTTATTTTTTATTATTATTGATAATATCCCTGATAAGTATCAATATAATAATTACTAATATCAATGTAACATTATCCATTGATATCGCCCCCTTTCTTCCTTAGACCAAGGGAGAAGTCGGGAGAATAGCCGCTACCGTTTTCGTACTTCACCGGTATATGTACCATGTTGGCACAAATATATTATACCACTATATTGCAAAAAAGTATAGATATTTCACGCCTTTTGCGAACAAATTATCACGGCGTTTTTTGTGCAATTTCATCAATACGGTCGCACACATCGTCTATAACGTCTTCCAACTCCTCATGCTCGTCTGCCCAATCTTCAAAATCTTCGGACGTATCGTTCTTAGGTCTGCGCGCGTCAAGCTCTGTAAGCTCCTCTTTCAGCTCTTTTAAATATTCTTCCAGCTGAAAAATATTCATGTTTTCAATATCCATGTATGTGTCCTCTTAAACGGCGTATTCATCATAGCAGCCCAGCAGCCTGTAGTATGCAAGCTGACTTTTCAGCTTTTCAAAAAGACCGTTTTTACGCATTATTTCAAAGTCGCCCACAAAATCTATGTAGAACATAAATTCAAAGTCGGTGTCGGGTATAGGTCGGCTCTCTATTTTTGTAAGATCCGCACCGTTTTCCGCAAGCAGCCCCAGCAGAGAGTAAAGCGAACCGCATTTGTTTTCAAGGCTGCAAATTATGCTTATCTTGCCGCCCGACAAAACGTCGTCTTTTACAGTGTTTTTTATGCATATGAACCGCGTGAAATTGCGGTCGCTGTCCTGAATGTCTCTTTTAAATATTTTCAGACCGTATTCCTTTGCGCAGTCCTCGCTGCATATCGCAGCTATCCCTTTGTCGTCCTGCTGTGAAACATATCTCGCAGCCGTCGCAGTGTTGGGGTATCCCTCCTGCTCCAGCTTGTTTTTCTTTAAAAATGCCCTGCACTGCCCCAGAGCCTGCTCGTGAGAAAGCACCTTTTTAACGTCCGAAGCCGCCGCACCCTCTATTCCTGCAAGGCAGTGGCGAATAGGTATGCGAACCGCTTTCATTATGCTCACTTCATGCCGTCTCAAAAGGTCATACACCACCGAGACCGAGCCGTTTGTAGAATTTTCTATCGGCAGAACGCCATAGTCACACAGCCCGTTCTCAACCGAGGTAAACACCGCGTCAAAACTGCGCATGAACATTATGTCCGCGCCCTCTCCGAAAGCCGCTCTGCAAGCCGTCTGCGAGTTTGCCCCGTATGTGCCCTGACAAGCTACCGTCATGCCGCTCATCAGTACATCTCCTTAACGGTATCATACAGCGTGCCTACCTGCTTTGAAAGCTCGTCAAACATCTGCGGCGTGATAGACTGCTGACCGTCACACAGCGCGTGAGGGGGATCGTTGTGTACTTCTATGATAAGTCCGTCTGCGCCTGCCGCAACAGCCGCAAGGCTCATCGGCTTTACCATAGCCGCAATGCCTGTAGCGTGGCTGGGGTCTATTATAACGGGAAGATGCGTTTTTTCTTTAAGAACTGGGATAGCCGACAGGTCAAGAGTGTTTCTCGTTGCCGTTTCAAACGTCCTTATTCCCCTCTCGCAGAGTATTACATTCTCGTTGCCGCCTGCCATAATGTACTCCGCGCTCATCAAAAGTTCCTGTATCGTAGCCGAAAGACCGCGCTTTAAAAGTATCGGCTTGTTTATCTTGCCAAGAGCCTTCAGAAGCTCAAAGTTCTGCATATTTCTCGCGCCTACCTGTATAAGGTCAACGTTTTCAAAAAGCGGCAGCTGCGAAAGATCCATTATCTCGGTAACTATCGGCATACCCGTCTTTGCCTTTGCCTCCGACAAAAGCTCCAGACCGTTTGCTCTCAAACCTTGGAACGCATACGGCGAAGTTCTCGGCTTGAAAGCGCCGCCCCTCAGTATCTTAGCGCCCGACGCCTTTACAGACTCGGCTATCGAGCATATCTGCTCCTCGCTCTCAACAGAGCAAGGTCCTGCTATCAGTGTGAACGTACCCTTGCCCACCTTTACGCCGCCGACGTCTACTATGGTGTCAGTTAGGTGAAATTTGCGGTTTGCCTTTTTGTAAGGCTCCTGTATGCGCTTTACAGACTCAACTATGTCCAGAGCCTCCAGCATTTCAATGTCCACATGGCTCGTGTCGCCCACAAGACCCAGTACCGTAGAATGTGAGCCTTTTATAGCCTCTATCTCTACACTCTGCTGTTTCAGCCATTCTTTCAGATGCTCTACCTGTCCTCTGTCGGCATTCTTTCTCAATACGATGATCATTGTTTTTTCTTCCTTTCAAAATATAAAAATTTGCAAAATAAAAACCGCGGCAACGTTTTGTCACCGCGGAGAGCTTACAATATCATGCTAAGTACAAAAGCTCATTTTTCACGGCAACACAAATCAGACTTTCCAAAAAACGAAAAGTCAAAAAAGCCGTTAAAAAATCGAGCGTTCATAATATACATAGCCGTTTCTCCTAAACAATATCAGATCTTGACAACAGTTATTATAACACCATTTAGCCTGCTTGTCAAGCGTTATAAAGAAATTTTTTGCCAAAACTTATAGAAGCAGATACCCCAGCGCCAGCATAAGCTTTACGTCCGCGCCGTTTTTGTAAAGTATGTATATCAGCATACCGATAAGCGCCTTTTCCTCGTCTATCTTCGTGTCGTGACCGAGTATCGAGCTGAGTATGCCGCCTATGCCGCCCTGTTTCTGTGCAGGCGGCGCAGGGGCAGCAGGCGGAGGCGGCGGTGGGGGCGGAACAGTTTGCGCGTTTTCAGTGCGGCGTTCACCGCTGAAATTTATGGGTATCTGCGCGCGCCTTTGCATTTCCCTTGCCCGTGCAATAGCCTCCTGCCTCATTCTGTCAAACTGTACCTCGTCATAAGATGCCAAGCAGGTCACCTCCGAGTATGCCGCTCTCTTTCAGCGCAGGAAGAAGCGACATTATCCTGAACAGAGATACAAGTTTGTCTACCTTGCGCTGCGATTCTTCTTTCAAAAGCGGCTTTAAAGCTATCAAAAAGTCTCTGTTCTTGTCAGGCTGCGAAGCCCTTGCCATAACGCTTTGCAGCGCCAGCAGCTTGTTCATATCAATGCCCTGCTGCTGCGCCCCATATGACTGACCTGTGTTTTGAATGTTTTGCGCCGGCGCGCCGCCCTGTGGCATATCACCTTGCGGCTGAGAGAACATCTGCGCCAGCTGACTTAGCTGCTCCATGCTCTCCTTGTCGTTAAGTATGCCCTGTATCTTGCCCATCAGGTCGTCCATAGCTTACCCTCCTCAGCTTTTCAGCTTTTTTATTATCTCCTGCGCCTGAGGCGTTGCAAGTATCCTCTGCGCCATCGTGGGGTTTGAAAGCGCGTTCATAAGTTTTGCGCTGTCCTGCGCCGAAAGCCCTTTCATGGCCGCGTCAAGTTTACCGCTCTCCAGCTGTTTTTGCAGCTCCTGCGGAGACATACCCAACTTTGCGCTTACAACGCCGAGCATTTTCTGTTTAGATCTCTGATCCATGTTGTTCATATATATGCCACTGCCTTTCATAAATTTCATATATTATAATAGTTTGTACTCTTGAAAATAGCTTCGGTATATGTTACAATAGTATTATCTTTTTATAAAGGAATGTCTGTAAGTATGGGTACAAAAACTCTCAAACGAATAATCGCATTTTCAGATACTCACGGCAAAAGAAACGTGATGTATGACATCTTGCAGAAAAAAGCCGATGTGTATATCTTCCTCGGCGACGGCGAAAGAGAGCTTGACGCCATGAAAGAACTGTTTCCGCAAAAACAGATACTAAGCGTGTGCGGCAACTGCGATATATTCTCTCAGCAGCCGAAGATAGGTCTTTACAGCGCCGAGGGCGTTCGCATAATGTTCACCCACGGACACGAGCATAAGGTAAAATATACGCTTGACTATCTTCTGAAGCTTGCAAAGGATAACGACATTCAGGTCATGCTGTTCGGTCATACCCATTGCAGGCGGCTCGAATATGTTGACGGCGTGTATCTTCTCAACCCCGGCAGCGCAGCCGAGCCGCGGGACTTTCTGCCGCCCTCGTATGCCTACATAGATATAACCGACGCAGGTTTGTTCTGTACCCACGCAAACGTCTGATACATTATATGCAAAACAAAATGATTTGTTGCAGACAATAATTTTACGGAGATGAAATTCAAATGAAAAAGGCTGTCATAATAGGCGCAGGTCCTGCCGGCATAACAGCGGCGGTGGAGCTTTTAAAAACGGGCGAATACTCCGTCACCGTGCTGGAGGCGACCGGCAGCATAGGCGGCATATCGCAGACCGTTTCATACAGCGGCAACAGAATGGATATAGGCGGCCACCGCTTTTTCTCTAAAAACGATACCGTCACAAAGTGGTGGGAGGAGCTTATGCCCATGCAGGGCGCGCCATCTTACGACGATAAGGTGCTTTGCCGCGAAAGACCCCTTGCCGAAGGCGGCCCCGACCCAGAAAAAGAGGATCGCGTAATGCTTGTCAGGGAGAGAGTCTCGCGCATATATTACAATAACCATTTTTTCGACTACCCTATCTCTATGAAGCCGCAGACCATAAAAAACATGGGTCTGCTGACGACATTCAAAGCAGGCATGAGCTACCTTAAAGCGTGTATGTTCAAAAAGCCGGAAAGCAGCCTAGAAAACTTTTATATAAACCGCTTTGGCAAGGTGCTTTACTCTATGTTCTTTGAAGGCTACACCGAAAAGCTGTGGGGCAGACACCCGAGCGAGATCTCAGCCGACTGGGGCGCGCAGAGGGTAAAGGGGCTGTCTATCACAGCACTTTTAAAAGATATGGCAGGCAAGGCATTTCATATAAAGAACAGAAATGTGGAAACTTCTCTTATAGAAAGATTTGTCTACCCCAAATACGGCCCGGGTCAGCTTTGGGAAACAGCCGCCGAAAAAGTAAAAAGCTTAGGCGGCGAAATACTCATGCGGCACGAGGTAAAAAAAGTAATGTGCAGATCAAGGCACGTCACCTCGGTGGTGTGCGATACCCCAAACGGCATGAAAACAATTGAGGGCGATGTTTTCCTCTCCACCATGCCTATAAAAGACTTAATTGCCGCCATGGACGGCGACAGACCATGCGGCGTGGTGCAGCGCATAGCAAGAAGACTTCCCTACCGCGACTTTATGACCGCAGGCTTGCTTGTAAACAAACTTGCTCTAAAAAATAATACAAATATCCCCACCTTGGGAGATATAGTGCCTGACTGCTGGATATACGTTCAGGACAAGAGCGTTAAAATGGGCAGGATACAGATATTCAACAACTGGTCGCCGTATATGGTGAAGGATCCCGAAAACACCGTGTGGCTGGGACTTGAATACTTCTGCTCCGAGGGCGACGATATGTGGAACACGCAAGATCGCGACTTTATAAAATTTGCCGCCAAAGAGCTTGAAAAAATAGGCGTTATACAAAGCGCCGACGACGTTATAGACGCGCACGTTGAAAGGGTCAAGAAAGCTTATCCTGCGTATTTTGACACCTACAAGCACCTAGGCACAGTCATAAAATTTCTTGATACTTTTGATAACCTTTACTGCATGGGCAGAAACGGTCAGCACCGATACAACAATATGGATCACTCCATGCTCACCGCTTTTGAAACTGTAAGAGCTATCACAGAAAACAAAAAGAGCCGCAAAGACATCTGGAACGTAAACGCGGAAAAGGAGTACCATGAAGAAAAGTAAGATCTATGCCTTAGCCGCGGCAGAATGGCAAGCAGTGAGAGAACACCCGTATATCGCAGTGTTTTTGCTTTGCGCCGTACTCACTTTCACGGGGTACAACTACTCAGTGCTGGAGATTTCTCACATTGAATTGCTGTTTTTGATACTAGCCCTGCTTGCTGCGGCAGCTGTCGCTATGATATACTTTTTGCTTAGGCACAAAAACATACCTGCCCTGCGCGAAAAGGCGGCGCTGCTGCTCGTTTTTGCCGAGGGCTTTGTGTTCCGCTTTATGTATGTCCTTGAAACGCCCATTACGCTGCGGCAAAATGACGTTCACAATTTTGGCGGCACAAGCGGTCATGCCGCGTATATAGAGTATATCTACAAAAACTTCTCGCTCCCCAAAGGCGACCCCACCGCGACATGGCAGTTTTACCACCCACCCGTACATCATATCATCTCCGCCGCGTGGATGAGAGTCCTTACATTTTTGGGCGTGCCGTACAAAAGCGCGTGCGAGAACATACAGGCTCTTACGCTTTTTTACTCCTGCTGCTGCCTTATACTTACCTATAAAATACTGCGGTATTTCGGTCTTAAAGGCAAGCCCATAGTCTGTGCGCTGTCAATAGTCGCTTTTCACCCGTCAATGGTGATAATGTCGGGAAGCATAAACAATGACATACTTTCGATAACATTTGCAATTGCCGCATTGTACAAAGCGCTTTTGTGGTATCGCGAGCCAAATATGAACAATACCTTAGAAACAGCCCTGCTAATAGGTCTGGGTATGTCAACAAAGCTGTCTGCCGCACTTGTTGCCCCTGCCATAGCTGTAATTTTCCTTTGCGGTATGTATAAGTACCGCAGCGATATTATTAACATTCTCGGAAGACTTGTAATTTTTGCTTTTGTATGCTTTCCGCTGGGTCTTTGGTGGAGCATAAAATGCTTTGTACAGTACAGAATGCCTTTCGGCTATGTGCCGGATCTAGGCGGCAGCAAAAGTTTTCAGTACGTCGGTAATATTCCCACCGCAAAAAGGCTTTTCGACTTCAGCCTGTTTCAGTTTGAAAATGTTTTTGAGCAGTGGGGCGGATCGGCAAGCAACAGCTATTACGAATACAACCCCACTATAGCGTTTCTTAAAAACTCCCTCTTTGGCGAACACATGAGCTCTAAGCCTTTCAGCGGCATAAAGTACGCCGCACCGCAAACGCTTTTCTATGTGGCGCTGTTACTGGCAGTCATATCATTTGTATCGCTTATCGCCGTGCAGTTTATAAAAGGCAAGAACAGAATGCCCCATCTCGCGCTGCTTGTAGCCCACGCAACATACATGATAAGTTACTACAGATTTTGTTTCAGCTTCCCCTACACCTGCACGATGAATTTCCGCTATATCATACCTACCATGGTAATAGGCGCAGTATTCATGGGCATAATGCTGCAAAAGGCAAAAAACGCGCCTAAACGAAACGCCGCTGCTCAGTACTGCAACGCCCTGACCTACACCACGGCAGCAATATACTGCATTTTTTCATGGCTGACATATTGCTTTCTGTTCGCGGCGCAGATGTAACTTAAATAAAAATATAAAAAATATCTCACGGCGCAACCATGAGATATTTTTATTTGCAAATTTAATTATCGTATTTTTCAGACACCGTACTTTGCGGTGCTTACCTTTATGCCGACACCCATAGTAGATGCAACAACCACGCTCTTGAGGTACTGACCTTTTGCAGCGGCAGGTTTAGCCTTAACTATAGCGTCCATAAGGGTATTGAAGTTCTCCTCCAGCTTATCCTTGCCGAAAGAAGCCTTTCCTATCGGGCAGTGGATTATGTTGGTCTTGTCAAGACGGTACTCTATCTTACCTGCCTTAGCATCGGTAACTGCCTTTGCAACATCAGGCGTAACAGTACCCGCCTTGGGGTTAGGCATAAGTCCTCTCGGTCCAAGTATCTTACCGAGACGTCCTACAAGTCCCATCATGTCGGGAGATGCAACTACAACGTCGAAATCCATCCAGTTTTCTTTCATTATCCTGTCAACGAGATCCTGTCCGCCAACGTAATCAGCGCCAGCCTCTTTAGCCGCGTCGTACTTGTCCTCCTTGCAGAATACGCAAACTCTTACGGTCTTGCCCGTACCGTTGGGAAGTACAACTGCGCCTCTTACCTGCTGATCTGCGTGACGCGAGTCAACGCCGAGACGGATATGCGCCTCAACAGTCTCATCAAACTTAGCCTTTGCGCACTTGCAGGCAAGCTCCAGCGCCTCAGCCGAATCATAAAGCTTTGTTCTGTCTATTTCCTTTGCGGAATTGACATAATTCTTACCATGTTTCATTATATTATCCTCCTTATTGGTGGTGATACCGAAATGCTCTGCGCAAAACGGTTAGCGGAAAATATTCCTCCCACCTGTTGAGCCATTCACACTAAACCTATCAGTCAACGACTTCTACGCCCATAGAGCGCGCCGTACCTGCTATCATGCTCATAGCAGCCTCAACAGAGCCGGCGTTAAGATCCGGCATTTTCTGCTCGGCGATCTTCTTTATCTGCTCTTTTGTTATCTTGGCTACCTTCGTCTTGTTCGGTGTACCCGAAGCCGACTCTATGCCGCAGGCCTTCTTGATAAGAACTGCCGCCGGCGGAGTCTTAGTGATGAATGTGAAAGAACGATCCGCATAAACGGTTATAACTACAGGGATTATAAGACCCATGTCGTTTTTAGTCCTCTCGTTGAAATCCTTTGTAAATGCCATAATGTTTACGCCGTGCTGACCGAGAGCCGGTCCTACAGGCGGTGCAGGAGTTGCCTTTCCTGCGGGGATCTGAAGCTTGATCAAGCCTACTACTTTTTGTGCCATAATGCACACCTCCATCATTTGTGGTAAGGCGAGCCGTCTATATGCTCTCCCACGTTCTGCCAAAAATCTCTTTTCCGCTACGTTAAGCCTTTTCTACCATGTAGGCAGGCAGCTGCGCGGGTGTTTCTCTGCCCATTGTGAATATGGTGATGTTGACCGTCTTGCTTTCGTCGTCAACGCTTTGAACGACACCGTGCATACCTTTCAGCTTTCCTTCGGTAACAACGACCTGATCGCCCTTTACGAGCTGTATCTTCGCATCGTCGAACATCTTTGTCATCGAAACGCCGAGAGCCTCAACTTCCTTGTCAGTCAGCGGTATCGGTTTCGATCCCGGACCTACAAATCCCGTAACGCCTCTCGTGTTGCGCACGATGTACCACGTTTCGTCCGTCATTACCATTTTAACAAACACATAGCTCGGAAAAAGATTCTTATCTTTTGCCTTTTTCTTACCGCCGTCTTCATCGTCCTCAGGCGCTGAATGTTCCGTCGGCATCATAACTTCGGGAATAAGATCCTGAAGCTTGCGGTTTTCGACTACCTTTTTGATATTCTCGGTAACTATCATCTCATATCCGGAATAGGTGTGGACAACATACCATTTTGCCTGTTCTGCCATTTCTGACTGCCGCACACTTTAATGCGGCAAACTTCCCCCTCTCAAAAAGTGCTTGTCTTAAAACCGTCAGCGCGCTATTACGCGCCCAGACCTGCCAGCAGCGTTACCAGCCAGCCAAGTCCGATGTCGATACCTGCAAGTAAAAGTCCGGTTATGCACATAGTCACCATAACAACGGCAGTGTTGTTCGCTACCTGCTTTCTGCTCGGCCATGTTACTTTCTTCATCTCGCTCTTGAGATCTCTGAAATACTTGCGTATACCGCCCTGCTTTTTCTTTTTGACCTTAGTCACAGGCTTTTTAGCCTTTTCGTTTTCTGATTTTCCCATAACGCTTACCTCCTGCCAAAGACCTACTTGGTCTCCTTATGAAGAGTATGCTTCTTACAGAACTTGCAATACTTGTTCATTTCAAGTCTGTCGGGATCATTCTTCTTGTTTTTCTTAGTGTTGTAATTCCTTTGTTTGCACTCGGTACAAGCCAAAGTTATCTTCACTCTCATATTCGGCACCTCCTGACGAAAATTATGCCCCACTTTAGCTTGGGACATTGTCTAATCCCTTGCCTCCCTCACACAGCGCCCTGCTGCGCCCCGACGGTATATCGGGTAGTGCGGCATAGTTTTTCGCGCTCCCAAAAAACGGCGCAAAAAATAATGCCTCACAAAGAGGTAAAATTATTATACATCATTATTTTCCTGTTGTCAAGTGTTTTTCACAAATTTGGTCAATTTACTTCATAGCGGCGCCCTGCCGCGCCTCGGTTTTGTTGAAATACCGCAATAAAACGCCCCTGAGTCGCACCAAACACATTGACATTTTAATAAAATGTGATATAATTATAAGTGGAGTGCCGGACAAGACTATACGGAACGGCAACCGCATCTTCTTGCGAAGACGCTATAAGTTTTGTTTTGCCGACAAAAGGTCGGCAATTTTTATGCGACTTTTTTGAAGCCGCATAAAAACCACAAAACTTCCCTTCCCTCTGACCCCTATACGGCTTGCTTGCAAGTCAATACATAGGAGAAATGGGTGGTGTAAATGCAAGTTGCTATACTGGCTCTTACATTGTTGATATTAGTCGTTATTGACGAGATCATTAAACACATAAAAAAATAGCCGCTCGCCCTAGGAAAGCAGCAGTTATTTTTAACTAAACTTTAACAGGGAGATAGCCGCTATCGTATGCAGCCAATACTCCTCTTTCTATTTATATTATACACCACAAAAAACTATTTGTCAAGCACTAAATAAAAAACCTCGCCTTTTGTTGTGTCAAGAGGCGATTTTCTTGACAAACGGCGATAAACATGATACAATAAAAGCATATAAAAGTGTCAAAGGAGTTTACCTATGAAAAAATGCCCCGACTGCCGCGCGGTGCTTGAAAACGATGCACGTTCCTGCCCATATTGCGGCAGTGATGCGCCTGCGCTCGTAAGCCGTTCTCAGATATACTCGATAGACGACAAAACCGCCGTTCGTCGGGCAGCAGGTCTGCTTGTCGCGGCATTGATAGCTATGGTATTAAACCCACTTTACATACCGTCGTTCATAATAATAAACGCTGCAAACAAAATAAAAAGCCAATGCGCCGCTGACAATTCAAAGGCCAACGCTCTTGCCTCGGCGGCTTCGACAGTCGCAGGTCTGGCGGTGGCGACTTCTACACTAATAGCCGCGATAGTTTTTGTGTTTATGGTCATATCGTAATAACGAGGTATGACAAAAAAGGATAAAGGAGAAACCTCATGAAAAGATGCCCCAACTGCGGCGCGCGAATAGAACACCAAGGCGACACCATGTGCGCCTACTGCGGCGCACAGCTGCAAGAAAACGCTCCCCCTCAGCAGAAAGTTACATACCAGCCGCGGCAGGCAGCGCCTCAACAGACGCCGCTTATGCAAAAGGTCAACAAAAGCGCCGAGATAGCCAACAAAGTGTACCTGAGCAAAATACTTTCCATAGTTTCGCTCGTATTCAGCAGTTTTTTCGTGCTGGCTGTAATAGCTATAATAATGGCATCTTCGGTGATAAAAGACCCTGCTGCTAGCGACGAGCAAAAACGCTCGGCGAAAAGTTCTGTAATAATCGCTTCGATCTCGATAGTCATAGGCATAGTGTTTTACGTTTTTGCAAGTGTTCTGATAGCGTTTATGAAATGACTGCAAGGAGAATTTTATGAAAAACTGCCCCAACTGCGGCGCACCTATAGAACGCCCCGGCGACACACTCTGCGCGTACTGCGGTTCGCCCTTGCAGGACGACACGCCGCCGAAGCAAACGACATTTCAGCCACAGAGACGGCACCCCGACAAAGCCGCAGAGCTTGATGAAAAAGTACGCTTTTGCAGAGCGCTTTCAATAGCCTCGCTGATATTTTTTGCGTTCTTCATAGTTGCCGCAATTGCCATGGTAACGGCGGCTTCTATAATAAACGACCCCTCGGCAAGCAATGAGCAGAAACGCTCCGCGAAAACATCATTTAAAATAGCGGCGGCGTCTATAATAATAGTGCTTATAACGATAGCCACCGGCACGATATTTCGCATATTTTACGGTGCAATACTAGGTCAGATATAATTTACAAGGAGAGATACTTATGAAAAAATGCCCAAACTGCGGCGCACCAATAGAACACCCCGGCGACACCATCTGTGCTTACTGCGGCTCGCCGTTGCAGGACGACACGCCGCCTCAACAGCAGGTAACTTATCAACAGCAGCCTTACGACGGCTACCCCCAGCAGCAACATCAGCCGACGTTCGATGAACTCAACAGGCAGTGGCGAGGCATAGCTCCGCAGAACAAAGCTCAAGAGATAGATGCCAAACTCAAAGTATGCCGCATACTTGCAATTGTCTCGCTGGTCATGTTTACCACATTTATTGTCGCGATAATCTCCATAGTAACGACATTGCCGTATACAAAAAGTCTCGAGGCATCAGATGAGCAGCGCCGCTCTGCGAAAAAATCTATGAGCCTTGCGATACTTGCGCTTGTGCTGGGCGTTTTGTGGCAAATGGCATCGTTCCTGCCGCTGTTCTCTTAATAATAATCGTACACAATACAATAAGCAGCCGAGAGCTTTCCCCCGACTGCTTGTTTTTTATGCTTTTCAGCCCTCGATGTGGCTTGCGTACTTGCTCATGAAAGCATCATACTCCGCTATAAAGTCCTCGTTGGAAACTTTTATGCCGCCAAGGTATTTGTGCGTTGCAAAGCTGTTGTGCTGCACTTCTATAACAGCGACCGCAACATTCGAGCAGTGATCCGAGACTCTCTCGAAGTCGTTGAGCATATCGTTCAGAACAAAGCCCATTTCTATAGTACAATCGCCCTTTTGAAGCCTTGCTATATGCTTTGCCTTTATATCCATGATAAGCCTGTCAATGACCTGCTCTAGCGGCTCTACTCTTTTTGCCGCCGCTATATCCTCATTATCAAAGGCGTCGGTCGTGATATCAAGTATCTCCTCTATAGCGTCGGTCAACATTGCAAGATCTTTCCTCGCGACGCTTGAAAAGCTTATTTTCTTTTCGTGCATTTCGTCGGCGGATTTGAGAAGATTTACGGCGTGATCGCCTATCCTCTCAAAGTCGTTTATCGAGTGAAGCTGCATAGTTACCTGATGAGAGTCGTGGTCGGACAGCGATTTGCTCGATACCTTTACAAGATACGTCCCCAGCTTGTCCTCGTATTTGTCAAGCTGCTCCTCGTTTGCCTGAATCTGTTCGCGCAGTTTTGTATCGTAATTCTGCGTAAGTTTTATCGCCGTAAGCAGCGAAGAACGCGCTATTTTAGCCATTTCAACGGTCTTTACAAAACACTCGTTTATAGCGACCGACGGCGTGTTGAGAAGTCGCTCGTCTATAAAACTCTGCTTGTCGTGACCCTTGTTTTCGTTGATTATCTTGTCCGCCAGCTTTTCCAGTGCTTTCGGGAACGGGAAAAGTATTATAGTATTTATAATGTTGAAAGCCGTGTGCATAGCAGCTATTCCCACCGCATCTATCGGCTTTGAAAAGAACGAAAAATGCACTATAGCGTTAGCGGTGTATATAGGTATCATGAAGACCAGCATACCTATTATTTTTATAAGCGTGTGAATAACGGCGACTTTTCGCGCTTTTCTGCTTACGCCTATACTTGATATAAGAGCCGTCGCGCAAGTGCCTATGTTAAGCCCCAAAACGAGCGGTATAGACATACCCACCGTTATGTTGCCCGTAACAGCCAAAGCCTGTACTATGCCTATCGCAGCCGCAGAGCTTTGTATTATTCCCGTGAAAGCCGTCGAAATGATGACCGCTATTATAGGATTGTCGAACATCAGCAGCAGTTCTCTGAACGCAGGCGTTTCCACCAATGGCGAAACAGATTCAGCCATAAGCGTCATGCCGAACATCAGTATCGCAAAGCCCACAAGAATTGAGCCTATACTGCGCTTTTTGCTGCTCTTTGAAAGCATGAAAAGTATTATGCCCACAAACGCAAACGCAGGCGCAAAGTTTTCGGGCTTTAGCATTTTCAGCCAGAAAACATCGCTTTCAAGCCCCGTCAGCGAGAGTATCCACGCCGTAAGGGTAGTGCCTATGTTTGAGCCGAATATTACAAACACCGTCTGCGATACCTGCATTATGCCCGAGTTTACCAGACCTACAAGCATTACCGTCAGCGCCGACGACGACTGTATAGCAACGGTTATACCCATGCCAAGCACAATGCTTTTCAGCGGATTGGAGGTCATCTTTTTAAGCATTTCCTCCAGTCTGCCGCCTGCCATTTTCTCCAGCGAATTGGACATTCTGTCCATGCCGTACAGAAAGAACGCCAGACCGCCCAGCAGCGTTATGATATTGAAGATGTAATCCATTTATATTTTCCTCTCCGTATTAAAACGGGAAAATTCTCTGTCTTTCATTTCCGTATAGCTTCATTTTAGCACTTCTATGTTAAATCTACAGACACGCTTATGTTAAATCTACGTTAAAAGCCTCCCCGAAAATTTCGGAGAGGCTGGCTTTATTTCTTTAACTCTTCGCGCACCTGCATAAGTATGCCGCCCAAAAGGTTCTGCCCTTTGCCGTCAACAGTGCCCCATATCCTGTCGCCCCAGTCGTTGCCCTCTTCAAGATATGCTACGCCCGTTGCCAGCAGCTTTTCTTTAAGCTCCTCATTTTGGGAAAACTTCGCAAAAACTATCTCTTTCATCACGCGCACTTTTATCTGCTCCCAGTCCGGGCGCAAAGATATTTCTCTTCCCTTGTGCTTTGACTGCGACGGCGACAGCGCTGCAAACTGCTCCCTCTGCGCTTTGTCTGCACACTTCTGCGCCTGAAAAGCCGCCTCGCTGCTGTGATACACAATGCCGTCATACTCCAAGTCTGCCTCGTAAAAATTGCTCAGAAAGAAATATTCATCTCTGAAACTGTCTATCTTTTGTATGCCCATATTCGCTCCTTAATATCTGCCGTCATTCACAAAATACACCTTGTACCACACAAGAAATGTAAACACCGTCCATATCTTGCGGCTGTTGTCAGCCTTGCCGCTTCGGTGGTCGTCCAAAAGCTGCAAGAGCGGCTGCGTGTTGAAAAACTGCTTTGCCACGTCGCTTTCAAACTCTTTTCTGACAATATCGTAATACTTGTCTTCTTTCAGCCATACCCTTATAGGCACGGGAAAACCGAGCTTTTTCTTCTCTGCCGTCTTAGCGCTCTGTTTTGGGGTATCTTTCTTTGCCGCAAGGCGCATGGCGTACTTGGTAATGTACTTCGCGTCGTCGGTCTTTTTGTGCCTTGTTACCCTGAACTTCGTCGGTATCTTCTCCGCAAGAGCCATTACCTCTTTATCAAGAAACGGCACACGCAGCTCCAAAGAGTTTGCCATGCTCATTTTGTCTGCTTTCAAAAGTATATCCCCTGCCATCCACATATGCAGATCAAGATACTGCATTTTGGTAACGTCGTCCTTGCCCTTTACGTTATCGTAAAACGGCTTTGTCAGCACGGTGGGGTCGGGCGCGTTTGTGCTTATTTTCAGTATCTGCTTTCTCTGCTGCGGCGTGAACATATACGCGTTGCCTATAAATCTTTCTTCAACGTCCTTGCCCTTGCGCACGAAAAAGTTTACTCCCCTCTTTGCAGGGAGCTTCTCGGCGACCTTGCCTATACCCCTCTTTACAAAGCGCGGCAGTCTGTCGTAAAGTGTGCCGTTCGGGTCGCTGTATACGTTGTAACCACCGAATATCTCGTCAGCGCCCTCGCCCGAAAGCACAACTTTAAGCCTTTGCGATGCGATATTGCACACAAAGTAAAGCGCCACCGCCGAGGGGTCTGCAAGCGGTTCGTCCATGTGGTACTGTATCATAGAAAGGCTTCCCCAGTATTCCTCAGGGGTTATAACCTTACTGGTATTTTCTTTTCCTATAGCCTTTGAGAAATTCTTCGCCCAGCCTATCTCGTTGTATTTCTCGTCGCTGCCAAAGCCTACCGTAAACGTCTTGTCAACGTTTGCTATCGCTGCCACATAGCTTGAATCCACGCCGCTCGACAAAAACGAGCCTACCTCAACATCGGCTATCTTGTGCGCCTCAACAGAATCATGGAAAGTGTCGGATATGCTGTATACCCAGTCTTTGAGCGTGGGCTGCGTGTCAGCCTCAAAGTGTACGTCCCAGTATTTTTTTATAGTAAGCTTACCGCCGCCGTACTTGAACCAGTGTGCAGGAGGCAGCTTGAATACGCCTTTGAAAAACGTCTCGTCAGCCGCCGAATACTGAAACGTGAGATAGTTCTCCAGTGCCGCGGTGTTGAGCTCTTTTTTAAAGCACGGGTGCGGCAGAAAACACTTTATCTCCGAGCCGAACATAAAGCAGCCGTTCATCTGCGCGTAGTAAAGCGGCTTTATGCCGAAAAAATCGCGCGCGCCGAAAAGCTCCTGCTTGTTTTTGTCCCATATAACAAAAGCGAACATTCCGCGCACCATGTCAAGCAGCTTTTCGCCGTACTCCTCATAGCCGTGTATAAGCACTTCCGTGTCGGTGTTTGTAGTAAAAATATGCCCTGCCGCCAACAGCTTCTCGCGAATTTCTTTGTAATTGTATATCTCGCCGTTGAACACTATAACCAGCGATTTATCCTCATTGAATATAGGCTGATCGCCCGAATTGCTCACGTCTATAATGCTCAGTCTGCGGTGACCCAGTGCGATCCCGTCGTCAATGTACTTGCCCTCCGCGTCAGGACCGCGGTGTTTTATCCTGTCCATCATCTCGCCCAGCACCCTCTCAGGCGACTGTATGCTGTTCGTAAAACCTGTTATCCCACACATAAATATACCACCTTTGTATACATTTTTGTTGTCTTGCCCGTCTGCAAAAAAGAGACTGACCTTGTTACGGTGAGCCTCTTTGCACATCATTTGTAATATATTTCCTTTTACAAATTGTATTATAACACACATCGAAGCGTTTGTCAAGCGAAGATATAACAAAACTCCCCACACCTTTAAGTATGGGGAGCATTTGCACAATTACACAATTATTTATTTTGACAATGAATTAAATAAATTACTTCTTGTCAGCTATTGCAGCCTGTGCAGCAGCAAGTCTTGCTATAGGCACACGGAAAGGTGAGCAAGATACATAATCAAGACCTATCTTGTGGCAGAACTCAACAGAAGTCGGGTCGCCGCCGTGTTCGCCGCATATACCGCAGTGAAGCTTCGGATTTACCGGCTTGCCGAGGTCGATAGCCATCTTCATCAGCTTGCCAACGCCTGTCTGATCGAGTTTAGCGAACGGATCGTTCTCATAGATCTTGGCATCATAGTAAGCTCCGAGGAACTTGCCTGCGTCATCTCTCGAGAAGCCGAATGTCATCTGAGTAAGGTCGTTAGTACCGAAGCAGAAGAAGTCAGCTTCCTTAGCTATCTCGTCAGCGGTAAGAGCAGCTCTCGGTATCTCGATCATTGTACCTACCTCATATTTGAGGTCAGAACCTGCCTCAGCTATAACTGCATCAGCAGTCTCAACAACGGTCTTCTTAACGTACTTGAGCTCCTTAACATCGCCTACCAGCGGTATCATTATCTCAGGCTCAACTTTCCAGTCGGGGTGAGCTTTCTTAACGTTGATAGCAGCCTTTATAACAGCCTTTGTCTGCATCTTGGCTATCTCGGGGTATGTTACAGCCAGACGGCAGCCACGGTGTCCCATCATCGGGTTGAACTCATGCAGTGAAGCGATGATGTTCTTGATAGTCTCAACGCTCTTGCCCTGAGCCTTAGCGAGAGCCTCAATGTCAGCTTCTTCTGTAGGAACGAATTCGTGCAGAGGCGGATCGAGGAATCTGATAGTAACGGGGCAGCCTTCAAGCGCCTCATAAAGAGCCTCAAAGTCGCTCTGCTGCATAGGCTCTATCTTAGCCAGAGCAGCTTCTCTTTCCTCAACGGTATCGGAGCATATCATCTCTCTGAATGCTGCGATCCTGTCGGGATCGAAGAACATATGCTCTGTACGGCAAAGTCCTATACCCTCAGCGCCCAGTTCTCTTGCCTTCTTAGCATCGGCAGGAGTATCAGCGTTTGTTCTTACCTTAAGTTTTCTGTACTTGTCAGCCCAAGCCATTATTCTTCCGAACTCGCCTGCTATGGTAGCGTCAACGGTCGGGATTATACCGTCATAGATGTTACCTGTAGAGCCGTCTATAGAAATGTAGTCGCCCTCGTGGAAGGTCTTTCCTGCAAGCTCAAACTTCTTGTTGGCTTCGTCCATCTTTATTTCGGAGCAGCCCGATACGCAGCAGGTACCCATACCACGCGCAACAACGGCAGCGTGAGATGTCATACCGCCTCTAACGGTAAGTATGCCCTGTGCAGACTTCATGCCCGTGATATCTTCGGGAGAAGTTTCAAGACGAACCAGAACTACCTTTTCGCCCTTTGCAGCCCAAGCCTCTGCATCGTCAGCGGTGAATACTATCTTACCGCAGGCAGCGCCCGGTGAAGCGCCAAGACCCTTGCCCATAGGTGTTGCAGCCTTAAGAGCAGCAGCATCGAACTGCGGGTGGAGCAGAGTATCGAGGTTTCTCGGGTCTATCATAGCAACGGCTTCTTCTTCTGTTCTCATGCCCTCGTCAACGAGGTCGCAAGCTATTTTCAGAGCAGCCTTAGCTGTTCTCTTGCCGTTTCTTGTCTGAAGCATATAAAGCTTGCCGTGTTCAACGGTGAACTCCATATCCTGCATATCTCTGTAGTGGTTTTCCAGAGTAGCGCATACTGTCTTGAACTGATCGAAAGCCTCGGGGAACTTCTCAGCCATCTGAGCTATAGGCATAGGAGTACGAACGCCTGCAACAACGTCTTCGCCCTGTGCATTGGTAAGGAATTCGCCCATCAGCTTCTTTTCGCCTGTAGCAGGGTCACGAGTAAACGCAACGCCGGTGCCGCAGTCGTCGCCCATGTTACCGAACGCCATAGACTGTACGTTTACGGCAGTACCCCATGAATAAGGTATGTCGTTGTCACGTCTGTAAACGTTGGCTCTCGGGTTGTCCCATGAACGGAATACAGCCTTGATAGCGCCCATAAGCTGTTCCTTAGGATCTGTCGGGAAATCAACGCCGATCTTGCTCTTGTATTCAGCCTTGAACTGGCTTGCCAGCTCTTTCAGGTCGTCAGCGGTAAGCTCAACGTCCTGAGTAACGCCCTTCTTAGCCTTCATCTCGTCGATAAGCTCTTCAAAGTATTTCTTGCCGACCTCCATAACAACGTCGGAATACATCTGAATGAATCTTCTGTAGCAGTCCCAAGCCCAACGAGGGTTGTTTGACTTCTCTGCGATAACATTAACAACGTCTTCGTTAAGACCGAGGTTAAGTATGGTGTCCATCATGCCCGGCATGGAAGCGCGCGCACCCGAACGAACCGAAACGAGCAGCGGATTTTCCTTGTCGCCGAATTTCTTTCCTGTGATCTCTTCCATCTTTACGATGTACTCATTGATCTCAGCCATTATCTCCGGGTTGATCTCTCTGCCGTCCTCATAATACTGAGTACAAGCCTCTGTAGAGATCGTGAAGCCCTGAGGAACGGGAAGACCCAGACCTGTCATTTCTGCAAGGTTAGCGCCTTTACCGCCGAGCAATTCTCTCATGTTGGCATTACCCTCAGTGAAAAGGTAACAATATTTCTTTGCCATTGGTATCTACCTCCAAATATTTTTAAATTCCGCGCGACCGCACCAAAACGATCGGCATACGGACTTACATCTATTATAACAGATTACGCCTCAAATTTCCATAGTTACAGCCAAACTATTTGAAAAATTTTTGCATATTTTTTTCTGTTAGTTTATGTGCAACTTGCACAATACATTCATTTTCACGACTGTTTTTTACCGTTTTCGTCCTGCTGCTCCTGCGCCATTTTCGCAAACTTTTCGTTTCTCTTGGCAAGTTTTTTGTCCGCATAGCCCTCTTTTACAGCCGTCTGCGAGCGTTCTATAGCCAGCGCACCGTCGGGAACGTCCCTTGTTATTGTAGAACCTGCCGCCGTATATGCGCCGTCGCCGACCTTTATGGGCGCAACAAGATTCGTATTGCAGCCTATGAAAGCGTTGTTGCCTATTACCGTGCGGTACTTGTTCTCACCGTCAAAGTTGCAGGTAATGCAGCCGCCGCCCATGTTCACGTTCTCGCCAACGTCGCTGTCACCCACATAAGAAAGGTGCGCCATTGAAGCCCTATCACCTATCACTGAATTTTTTATCTCAACAAAATCGCCTATCTTTACGTGCTTTTTTATATGCGTGCCCGGTCTGAGCTGAACCCAAGGCCCAACGGTAGAATAGTCCTCCACCTGCGAGTCTGCCGCCTGAACATTGTTAAGCGTAACATAGTCGCCCACAGTTACATTTTTAAGCACCGTATTGCAGCCTATAATGCAGCCGCTGCCTATAACGGTATTGCCGAAAAGCTGCGTGCCGCTCTTTATGTGCGTGCCTGAGCCTATCTTGACATTTCTGCCTATGATAACACCGTCCGTGCAGGAAAACTCAACACCGTTTTCAAGGTGCTTTTTTATAATATTGTTGCGAGCAAGGGTGTTGAGCTCCAAAAGCTGTGCGCGGTCGTTCGCCCCAAGAGATACATACGGATTTTCCGAAATATACGCCTGTGCGGTCTTGCCCTTTGCCAGAAGCAGCGACAGACAGTCTGTCAGATAATACTCGCCCTGCGCGTTATCAGGCTTTATCTCATCTAAAACAGACAAAAGCTCTTTGGTATTAAACCAGTAACAGCCCGAGTTTATCTCGCGAATTTTGCGCTGCTCCTCGGTGCAGTCTTTATGCTCAACTATCGCAGAAACGCCGTTTTCGCCGCGTATTATCCTGCCGTAGCCCGTCGCGTCCTCCAGCACAGAAGTCACCACCGTAACAGAGGCGTCGCTGCTCTTGTGAAGCTCCAGCGCGCCTTTTATAGTGCCGCAGTCAATGAACGGCGCATCACCGTTGAGAATAAGCGTGTAGCCGTCAAGGTTTTCTTCAAGAAACTGCTTTGCCTGCATCACCGCGTGACCCGTGCCAAGCCTCTCGCTCTGCATAACTGTCGTGTATCTGCCGCCGAGGTAGTCGTCTATCTGATTAGCCTCATATCCCTTTACAATGCAAATACGCGAAAGCTGTGCCTCCTTGCACGCAGATATCACCCATTCAAGCATAGCATCGCCCAGCACTTCCAAAAGCGCTTTGGGTTTGGTGGTCTTCATTCTCTTTCCCTGACCGCCTGCCAGTATAACAACATTGTCAGCCATAAAATATGTCTCCTTTGTTACTGTTTATATTTTTTCTTTTATAATATCGAGTATCCTGTGCGCCGTCTGCTCTTTGGACATCTTCTCAAGCTGCGCCGTGCCGTTTTTCGTTATGACCGTCAAAACGTTCGTGTCCGTCCCGAAGCCTGCGCCCTCCGTCTTAAGACTGTTGCAGCATATCATGTCGCAGTTTTTGCTCTCCAGCTTTTTCTTTGAGTTCTCGATAAGGTCGTCGGTCTCCATTGAAAATCCGCACAAAAACAACTTGCCGTCCTTGTGTTCGCCGAGGTATTTCAGTATATCAGTCGTGCGTTTCAGGTCTATCTTCATATCGCCGCCCGACTTCTTTATCTTGCTGTCCGCGACCGTTTCGGGGGTGTAGTCTGCCACCGCCGCCGCCTTTATAATAATGTCAAAGTCTGCATAACGCTCTTTCACCGCATTAAACATATCCTCCGCCGAAACGACATTCACAACTTCTGTAAACATCGGCGGCAGAACATCGGTGTGCGCCGCAATAACAGTCACCTGCGCGCCCCTCATCGCCGCAGCCTTAGCGAGAGCAAAGCCCATTTTCCCTGAAGAATGGTTTGAAATAAACCGCACAGGGTCAATTGCCTCTCTCGTCGCGCCTGCCGTTACAAGCACTTTCTTGCCTGCTAAGTCCTTTTCAAAGGCTATCTCGTAAAGTATGTGCTCCAAAAGCTCGCCCTCGTCGGGCATTCTGCCGTCGCCTATATCACCGTTAGCGAGCATACCGCGGTCAGGCTCAACTATCTTGTAGCCGAACTTTTTCAGCTTTTCGATGTTGTATTGTACTATCGGGTCGTGATACATATTGTGGTTCATCGCAGGGGATATCATTCTCACGCAGGTGCAAGCCATTACGGTGGTGGTCAGCATATCGTCCGCAATGCCGTTTGCTATCTTGCCTATAACGTTTGCAGAGGCAGGGGCTATCATCACCAAGTCCGCCTGCTTTGCAAGGGCAACGTGCTCCACGCTGTACTGAAAATTGCGGTCAAAAGTGTCAATAAGGCA
>CANRDG010000006.1 GCA_947629275.1 uncultured Clostridia bacterium
GCGCGCCTGCTGACAGAGTGCGCCGATGTCCCCGACGATATGATACCCGTGTCCTCGCTTTTGCGCGAGTTTGTCGGCGGGGGAAATTTTCAGTATTAGAACATAGATGACCTGCCGTACCTATGTTATTGTTGGGGAAAAGCCTTTCTTCAGAAAGGTTTTCCCAAAAAGAAATATAAGACCGATAAGTTATCAATGCTCTATACAACAAAACATTCAGGAGGAATACTATGCTCTTTGAGCTGTTAAATGACAATGATGTAAACAAAAGAATTTTCATGCTGCTGTTTGCGGTGCTGCCGTTTCTGACGGCGTTTTTGGCGTTAAAGCTCGGCAGGGTGATACTGCCCAAAGACCACGGCAAAGCTGACGTCGCGGACGGTATGCAGTCGGCAGGAAAACCTACGGGCGGCGGTATCATCTTCATAAGCGTGTTTACGCTTGTTTGCGCGCTGTTTGTGCCGATGAGCATAGAACGCATAATTTACCTGTGTGCGATATACATTTCGATGTTGTCGGGCTTTTTTGACGACGGTGCAAAAGTGCCGTGGGGCAGGGTAAAGAAAGGTCTTTTAGACCTCGTTATCGCCGTAGGGGTTTCGTATACCTACTGCTGGTTCAACGGCAGCGACCTGCACATTGCGCTGTTGGATAAAACTTTCGCGCTTCCGCAGTGGCTGTATGTCATTCTTGGCGCGGCGCTGGTGTGGGGCAGCATAAACGTCACCAACTGCTCTGACGGCGTGGACGGACTGTGCGGCAGCCTCAGCATAATTTCAATAGGCACGGCGGTATTGCTTGTGCATACGCTTTCGCCCGACCGCAGTTTTACGATGATGCTCGCCGTTATGATACTTTGCCTGCTGGCGTATCTGTGGTATAACGCCAACCCAAGCAGGCTGCTCATGGGCGACGCAGGCTCACGCGCACTGGGCGTTTTGCTCGCTATTGCAATGATGAAAACGGGCTCGCCGATACTGTTTATACCCGTATGCGCGATGCTCGTAATTGACGGCGGCGCGCCGCTTCTGAAAATATCATGCATAAAATTTCTGCACATGAAAGGCTTTATGAAAAACATCACCACGCCGATACACGACCATCTTAAAAAGAACAAAAAATGGTCTGCGCCGCAGGTGGTGTTCAGGCTTGCGATATTGCAGATCATCATAAACTTAGCGCTCTTGGCGGTGCTGATATTCTGATTTATTTGAAAGGAACATTTTAACCTATGTTTTCTGAAACGGACTTTGAAAGGGCAGACAGAGAAAATTATTACGGCGGACCGCTCGGCGTTGAAATTGACGGCAATAAAACTATTTTCCGCGCGTGGTCACCGCTTGCAACGGGTGCGTATATACGTATTTACGCCGACGGCACGGGCAGCAATACTATTGAAACTTTGCCTATGGAACGCCACTGGACAGGCTGTTGGCAGGTGGAGATACTGCGAAACCTCGAGGGCTTTTTCTATGTTTATGTGTTTGAATTTGAGTACAGATACTTAAAAAGTACCGCAGATATTTATGCTGTAGCCTGCGGCGTGAACGGCGACAGAAGTGCGGTAGTAGACCTTAAAAAGACTGACCCGTTCGGCTGGGATACAGTGCCCCGACCCGTTATTGAAAACCCCTGCGATGCAGTCATCTACGAGTGCCATATACGCGATTTTTCTATAGACGAGAGCAGCGGCGTAAAGGTTCGTTACCGCGGCAAATTTTTAGGGTTAGCAGAGGACGGGCTGTATATAGGCAAAGGCACAACGGTAGGTTTGGCGCATTTGAAAGAGCTTGGCGTAACGCACGTTCAGCTTTTGCCGATATACGACTATGCAACGGTAGACGAGGCTAAACCGTGGGAACAGCAGTTTAACTGGGGGTATGATCCCAAAAACTATAACTGCCCCGAGGGTTCGTATTCTACCGATGCCGAATCGCCGTCAGCGCGAATCTTCGAGCTTAAAACGCTTATAATGGAGCTTCACAAAAACGGCATAGGCGCTATTATGGACGTGGTGTATAACCATACCTACCTTACCGAAACTTCGTGGTTCGATCTGACATTCCCCGGCTATTTCTACCGCATGAGAGAGGACGGCTATTCAAACGGCTCGGGAGTTGGCAGCGAGATAGCCTCCGAAAGGGCTATGGTTCGCAGATATATAGTAGATTCGGTGAAATTCTGGGCTAACGAGTATAAAATAGACGGCTTCCGCTTTGACCTTATGGCGGTGCTCGACTGCGATACGATAAACGAGATACGCTCCGAGCTGGACAAGCTCTCCCCATACGTGATGATGTACGGCGAGGGCTGGTCGGGCGGCGAGTGCGCGCTGGAAAGCAGCAGACTTTGTTATAAGTGGAACAACGCCGCTTTTCCGCAGGTCGGTCTTTTCAACGACGACTATCGCGATGCCATAAAGGGCGCGACTTTTGACGTCTACCGCAGAGGATATGTCGGCGGAAATATTGAGTTTACAAACATAGTAAAGCGCGGTCTTGCAGGGTCGGTGGCGCACCCCGACATTTCGGGAAACGACGAGGCGGCATGGGCGCAGCAGCCCTATCAGAGCATAAACTATTGTGAGGCACACGACAACTGGACGATGTGGGATAAAATAATCATCTCCTGCGGCGATTTTACAGACGAGGAAAAAGTCTCCGCGGACAGGCTGTCGGCGGCTTTGGTGATTTTAGCGCAGGGCGTGCCGTTTTTGCACCTCGGTGAGGATTTTCTGCGCAGCAAGCCGAAAAAAGTACACGGCAGCGACCTTGAAACTCATGAATTTTTTGAGGATAACAGCTATAATTCGCCAGACTTTACAAACAGTATAAAATGGCATAGAAAGATCGAAAATACTGAAGTTTTCAGATATTATAGAGAGCTTGTCCGTCTGCGCAGAACGTCGCCGCTTTTCAGGCTTCGCACTGCCGACGAAATACGCGAAAAATTGCACTTTCTTGATACCGAGGACATCGGCGTGATACTTATGAAGCTGGAGGACGAGAGCGACTGTTTTGTCGTGGCGTTCAACCCCTACCGCGAGGCAAAGTGGGTCGATCTGCCCGACGGAATGTATTTTGTAAGGCTGTCGGAGAGCGGCAAGTCGCATGAGTTCCCGATGATGAGCAACCATGTGTCAATACCGCCGCTGTCGGCAGTCGTGTTTGAGCGGTGCGAGGAGGAACTCAGCGACCTGCGCGAAAAGGTCTCACAGCACACACAGCGGTTCGGAACGAGGAATTTGATGTAAATTTTTGCGCTTACGCGCAAGCCTGCGGAGCCGTTCACCGCCCAACGCGCAAAACTATTAAACCCTGTCAAGAAAATAAAAGTTTTCAATCGACCTCTTTTTTACAGTTGCTTCGCAACTGCCAAGGGTCGTCAAGGTCGTAGCGTTCGCAAGTAACGTCGCTCAAAGTGAAAAAACTAACTTCTTGCCTCTTGTAACCGCAGAAATAACGGCTTTGCGCAAAAGGCGCAAAACCGTTTCTAACTTCTAATTTCTCACTTCTGACCTCTAAAAGAAAACGCCCTCATAAAGAGGACGTTTTTTTTATGTATCAGGAAAAATTTACCCAAAGATACTATCTGCCGGGTCTACATAGCCGGTGCCGTCGCATTTCATGCATTTGCCCGGTTTTCCATGGCAAGTAAGGCAATTCAAGAAACCTAAGCACTTTCCGCAAACTCCTATTTTGCTCGGTTCATAGCCTGTGCCGTAACAACGGTTGCATTTTCCTGTTCCGTCGCATGTAACACAATATGTTCCTTTGCCTTTGCACTGCGGGCATTTTTTCTCTGTAGGTGATTTGTTTATAGCCCTGTTGTAAGAAGTGTCTTCAAGCTGACCACTGCCGCTGCATCTTGTGCAGGTCATTTTTGCGCCCTTGTGATCGCAGGTCACCTTGCCGTTTACGCAATCGGGATTTGTGCACTTCAGCTTGCCGCTGCGGCAATTAGCGTTTTCGCATAATGCCTGACCGTCACCCCAGCAATTGGTACAGCCGGCTATTCCATCTCCGCCGCAGGTACCGCAATATTTGTGGCTCGCTGAGGTACTGTAGTATGGACATCTTATTTTGCCGTCACCGCCGCAGGCTGTACAATCTACAGTTCCTTTTCCGCCGCAGTCAGGGCAATTCTCGCCTGTGTTTCCCTTTCCGCCGCATACAGAGCAGATTTTGGTAAAATCTGCTTTTGCATAGTTGCATTCTGAGCATATCTCTCCACGACCTTTGCAAAGTTTGCACATTATATATTTTACTGTTGTCGTTGGCGGTGTTATCTTGGTAGTTTCAGCCGGCTTTGTAGTGACCGCAGGCTTAACCGTCGTGGTGGTAGTAGTTTTAGCGCCGCCGCTCGGCTGCTGAACTGCCGCTTTTGTAGTTGTAGTCTTCTTTTGAGTATTTCCTGCCGACGGTTTTTCTGCCGCAGCTTTTGTGGTGGTGCTCTTAGTTGGAACAGACTCTATTGCCGTGCTGCCTGTTTCATCGCTCGGGGGGGTATCGGCTTTCTGCTCGGTGGTAACTTCCTGAGTAGTATCGCCGTCTTCCTCGTCGGGAGTTTGCGGCTCGTCTGCCGTGGTTTCTTCCGCAGTTTCGGTGGTTTCTTCTTCAGCTGCCGTGCTTTCGTCATCGTTGTCTTCGGTATCCTGAACCGCAACGGTAACTTTTTCTTCAATGGCAGAGCTGTCGGGCAGCGAACCGCCGTCGTCCGCAACTGAGCCGCACGCACTGAAAAGACACATCGAAGCCACTATCAATGCCAGTAACGTTTTCTTCATACATTTTCCTCCTGTTTCAATATTTAGCGGTTTAAGTATTTCATTCCGAAAACCGCTGGTTGATTTATGTATATAGTATACAAGATGTGAATGGTTTTGTCAAGAAGTTTTTTGCTAAAAATCAAACTCCCGAAGTCTTACCCTCGGGAGTTGTTGTTTTATTCGGTTTTGCCTTAAAGCTCTATCACCGCGCTGTCAGTGCCGGGGGCACATTCAACGCTCTTGCCGCAGCAGGCGCATTCGACCGTGAACGCCTTGTCGGTCTTCGTGTACGAAAGCTTTATGCCCTCAGCCGTGCGCTGCGCCGTTATCTCAAAAATGAGATTTGCATCTTTATCGTATATCTTGCGCTGTGCAGTTTTGCCCTCCTGCAATCCGTAGATCTTGAACACCGTGCCGTCAAGATAATCATACTCAACATTGCGCTTAAAGTTGCCAAACGGTATTATGCTGCCCGGTTTTGCATACAGCGGAAGTCCGAAATAATCGTACTTTTTTGTATACCACGAGCCGCCTTCCAGCTTCTCGCCCGTCTGAATGTCAGTCCACTTGCCGCCCGTCGGCAGATAGAAGTCAGCAGTGCCCTCCTCGTTGAACACAGGCGCGACCAGCAGAGAGTCACCCAGCATATACTGCGTATCAAGCGTGTGTGTCGTCTTGTCATAGCCGAAATCAATCACCATAGAGCGCATCATCGGCACGCCCGTTTCATGCGTAAATACGGCGTTTGAGAACAGGTAAGGCATCAGCTTGCCCTTGAGGTCTGTAAAGTGCTTTGAAACGCGGCACGCCTCCTCGTCAAAGTTCCACGGCACGCGGTAGGAAGAATTTCCGTGGTATCTCGAGTGGGTCGAAAGCAGTCCGAACGCAGTCCACCTCTTGTAAAGGTCGGGCGTTGCGGTCGCCTCGAAGCCCGAAATATCGTGCGAGAAGAAGCCGAATCCCGACATACACAGCGAAAGTCCGCCGCGAAGCGTTTCCCACATACTGTCGTAGTTCGAGAAGCAGTCGCCGCCCCAGTGTACGGGGAATTTCTGACCGCCAACCGTGGCAGAGCGCGCAAACAGGCACGCCTTGTTCTCGCCGTAGTAATCTTTCAGCACGTCAAACACGCATTTGTTGTAAAGATATGTGTAGTAGTTGTGCATCTTCAACGGGTCTGAGCCGTCAAAGTAGCATACATCGGTGGGTATTCTCTCTCCGAAGTCGGTCTTGAAGCAGTCAACACCCATTTCGCAAAGCTCTTTCAGCTTGTCTGCGTACCACTTTGAAGCCGCAGGGTTGGTAAAGTCAACAACGGCAAGGCTGGGCTGCCACAAATCGCACTGGAACACGCTGCCGTCTTTGTTCTTTATAAGATAGCCGTTTTCCGCTGCCTCGTCAAAAAGCTCCGAATGCTGGCTTATGTAGGGGTTTATCCAGGCGCATATCTGCAAGCCTCTCTCTTTAAGGCGCGCCAGCATAGCCTTCGGGTCGGGGAACATCTCTCCGTCCCACTTGAAGTTGCACCAGCGGAACTCTTTCATCCAGAAGCAGTCAAAGTGGAACACCTGCAAAGGTATCTCGTACTGCTCCATTTTGTCTATGAAAGAAGTCACCGTCTCTTCGTCGTAATTTGTGGTGAACGATGTCGTCAGCCACAGACCGAAGCTGTATGCAGGGGGCAGGGCAGGCTTGCCGGTAAGGTCTGTGTACCTCATCAGTACGTCTGCAACGCTCTCGCCGCCGAACAGAAAATACTCCATGTTCTGACCCTGTACCGCGAAAGAGACTTTAGAAACAGTCTCGCTGCCGACCTCAAACGTTACCTTTTCGGGGTGGTTTACAAGCACGCCGTAGTTGTTTGAAGATACATAGAAAGGTATCGACTTGTATGTCTGCTCAGAGCAGGTGCCGCCGTCGTTATTCCATACTTCAACGGTCTGACCGTTCTTTACAAAGCTTGTGAATTTCTCGCCAAAGCCGTATATCCTCTCGCCAATGCCAAGACCCAGCATTTCGCGTATAACAGAATTGTCGCCGCTGTCTGAGACTGCGTAAAACCTGTCGGCAGCGTGGGCGTTCATTCTGTTTTCTGTTACCCACCTGTCCTCCTCGATAAGCGAGGTAGTCCTCCAGCCGCTTTTGGTAAGCAGCTTGTCTTTGTAGTAATATTTTATATCCCAACCCTGACCCGGACCTGCCACAACAACTTTCGTGTCGTCCGAGATAAGCTCATAGCCGCCGTCTGCCAGCTTGTTGATGACCGGTTTGAAACCAAAATCCTCGTTAAGGTCAAAGTACGGACCTTTCTTCACCGTGCCCTTGTGGTGAACGATATTCACCTTGATAGAGTCTTTCATTGTAGATGTGAACGAGATCTCCAGCACAGGACCGCCAAGGGTCATGCCTCTGTTGCCTATCCACTGTGTGGTAGCGTATACGCTTACAGACCTATCGTCTGCCGTCACCTCATACATCTGCGTTGCGTAGTTTACACTGTAGCCCGGCTGATTGAGCCAGAAGCCGTCGGAATACTTCATAAAAGCGTCCTCCTTAAAATAATGATAAAGTTTCAAAAGTCTGAAATAATATTTTAATACCGGAAGAATAATAAAATTCCCCCTGATATTATAGTAACCTATTTCATGTGCTTTTTCAATAGTAATTTTCATAATACAGTATAAATATATTAAACAGAAAGCGCAAAAATACGGCAGCCAAGGCATTTTGCCAAGACCGCCGCTATAATCAAATTTATTTTGCCGTTATTTTTTATACTTTATACTTTAAGATACTTTCCTGCGCTTATCGTTGTGCCCAGCGCGCCTATCACAGTGCCTGCCGCTATATAAGCTATAGTTACGTATGTTGAAATGCTGCTGAAAGCGTACAGCGGCTTTGAACCCATCATCTGCAAGCCCTGAAGCTGCTCGGTTATAACGTTGTACAGCTCAATGTACGCAAACCTCGTCAGTATCAACGCGCCTATCGCCGCCAGAATCCCTATCAGCATACCCTCTATAAAGAACGGTATCCGTATAAACGAGTTCGTCGCTCCAACGTACTTCATTATGTTTATCTCTTTGCGCCGCGCGTGTACGCTCGTCCTCGTGGTGTTAGAGATTATTACAAGGCATATTATCATCAGCGCAATTACAACCGCTGATGTTATCAGCGCCGCCACGTTTCTAAGGCTTATAAGCGCCGTCGCGAAAGATTCCGGCGACTGTATGCTCTCCACCATGTCAAACGTCGTCAGCTGACTTGACGTTATGTCCATTATCTCAAGGTCTGCTATCTTTACCCTGAATGTGTCGGGCAGGGGGTTGTCGCCGTTGCCGTACTGCATAGCCTCGCGCTCCTGCTCGGTCATATCGGCTATCATGTCAGCCCACGCCTGATCTTTTGAATAGAAAGTAACGTCTGTAACGTTTGAGATGTTCTTAAATTCAACGTAAAGCTTGTCTATGTCAGACTGCGTTACCTCGGGCTTTAATACTACAAATATCTCATTTTGCGCCTCTATGCCCGAAATTATTCTTGAAATGTTTATGCCTGCCAGTACCGAAATTCCTACCAGCATAAGTGAAACAAGCATTATGCAAAACGATGCGAACGACATCATTCTGTTTTTCCAAACGCCCGTAACGCCCTGTTTTACCAAATATCCTGCACTACTTACCCGCATCGCTTCCACCTACCATTTCATCAAAAGTGATGCAGCCGTTTTCAAGGCTTATTACCCTGCCGCCAAAGTAGCGTACAAGATTGTGTTCATGCGTTACCATAAGTACCGTTGTGCCGCATTCGTTTATGCCTTTCAGAAGCTCAACTATGTCGTACGAAAGCTCAGGGTCAATGTTGCCCGTCGGCTCGTCCGCGATGATAAGCTTCGGATCGTTTACCAGCGCCCTTGCAAGCGCCACCCTCTGCTGTTCGCCGCCCGAAAGCTGCTCTGGGTATGTTTTCATCTTGTCGGAAAGCCCAACAAGCTCCAGCACATACGGAACGCGCGTTTTAATGTACTTTTTTGGGGCATCTATAACGCGCAGCACGAACGCTATGTTTTCATAAACCGTCATAGTCGGTATCAGCCTGAAATCCTGAAAGACCACCCCTATAGTCCTTCTCAGCTTTGATACCTTGCTGCGCCTTATCTTGCGGAGATTGTAGCCGTTTACCAGCACCGTGCCGCTTGTGGCGTCTATCTCTTTAAGAAGCAGCTTTATCAGCGTTGATTTGCCCGCGCCGTTAGAGCCGACTATAAATGCAAAGTCACCGTCGTTTATGCGCAGATTTATACCGTCAAGAGCATCTACGCCGCTTGAGTAAGTGACCGAAACATCTTTGAATTCTACCAAGTGTTGCACCGCCTTTGTTATTCCTATCTTTTCTTGTTCTTATACAAGTGCAGCTGTTTTGTTTTTCTATCTCTGTATTTTTTATTGATTAGAACTTAACTGGATTCGACGAGAGGTATTCCTTTACCATAAGCGCTATCTTGAAAATAATAGCGTGGTCGAACTCTCTCAGGTCAAGACCTGTCAGCTTCTTTATCTTTTCAAGCCTGTAAACAAGCGTGTTTCTGTGAACGAACAGCTTTCTTGAAGTCTCCGAAACGTTGAGGTTGTTCTCGAAAAATCTCTGAATAGTGAAAAGCGTTTCGTGGTCGAGCGATTCTATAGAGCCTTTCTTGAAAACTTCCTTCAAAAACGTCTCGCACAGCGTGGTGGGCAGGTGGTAAATAAGTCTTGCAATGCCCAGGTTATCATACGAAACTATAACTCTGTCGGTATCGAACACCTTTCCGACTTCCAGGGCCATCTGCGCCTCTTTGAAAGAACGCGCCAAGTCCTTAACGCCCTCGACTACAGTGCCTATGCCGACATTCACCCTTGTGTAGAACTCGCCGCTCAAAGTGTCGGAGATAGACCTTGCAAGCTTTTCAAGATCTTTCGATTCAATGCCGCTCTTAACTTCCTTTACGAGCACGATGTCAGACTCCGCTATGGTGAACACAAAGTCCTTGTTCTTGTCGGGGAAGAGATTCTGTATAACGTCGTAAGCGGAAACATCGTTTGAAGAAAGTATCCTTATCAAAAATACTACTCTCGAAGTGTCCGAACCAAAGTGCAGTTCCCTTGCCTTTATGTGTATATCGCCGGGAAGAACGTTATCGAGAACGACATTTTTAATGAAGTTGTTTCTGTCGTACTTTTCGTCGTAATACTGCTTTATGCTGGAAAGGGTTATGGCAAGTATGCTTGCGTATTTTGCAGCCACTTCGTCAGTGCCCTCAACAAAAACGGCGTAATCGGGCTTCATGTGCGTGCCGAACGGTTTGTATGTGTAGCCGTCACGAACGAAAATATCGTGCGTATCGTTGAGATCCAGAGAAACGTATTCGTTTGTAGAACCGTTTTTTGAAAGATCTGAGCAGGCTATTATCGAGGCATTTTCGTCAATAACGCCTATCTCGGCATCTATTGCCTCACGCATCTGATGTATCACGCCCTGGAACAATCTGTTTGACATATTTTTTTCACCTTTCTGTATTTATTTTTGTCTGATGTGAATGATGTGTATAATGATATTATCTTGCATTTGCACAGACTTATCAGCCAAATAAACAAAAATACAACTATATATAAAAAATTATAACACGAATTTGAACGAATTTTGTTAAATTTCTGTGAACATTACGCCGTTTTTGTTAAATTTGCTGAAAATAAATCAGGATTGACAAGAATTAAAATATGTATTATACTATTCAAAAGGGAGTTTTACGGGAAAAGAGGCATAATAATGGCAAAGGAAAAATATCTTGAAGCAGGCAAAATAACGTCGGTTCACGGCATAAAAGGCGAGGTAAAAGTACAGCCTATGTGCGACAGCCCCGATTTTTTAGCAGAATTTGACCTGCTTTACTACAAAAGCGGCACGCCCGTTAGGATAGAATATGCACGTGCAAACAAAAATATGGTAATTATGAAGATAGAGGGCATAAGCACCGCTGACGAAGCCCAAAAGCTGCGCGGCAGGGTGCTGTATCTTGACCGCGACGACGTTGAATTGCCGCAGGGATGCTATTTTATTCAAGACCTTCTCGGCATGACGGTCAAAGATGCCGACAGCGGCGAAGAATACGGCGTGCTCACGCAGGTGTACCCCACGGGCGCTAACGATGTGTACGAAATAAAGTCGCAGAGCGGCAAAGAGTACCTTATCCCTGCGATACCCGACGTTATCATGAAAAACGACCTTGACAATAATATAATGTATATAAAGCCGCTTGACGGTCTTTTTGGCGACGGGGGGAACGAAGATTGAGAATAGATATTGCCACGCTTTTCCCCGAGATGTGTGAATATTATCTTAATGAGAGCATAGTAGGCAGGGCGAAGGAAAAAGGCGTTTTTGAGGTGCGCTGCCACAACATTCGCGACTACACGCTCGATAAGCACCGCCGTGTTGACGACACCCCATACAGCGAACAGAAGGGTATGCTTATGCGGTGCGACCCCATTTTCCGCTGCTTTGAGGCTGTAACGCAGGGCAGAAAGCCCCATGTTATATATATGTCGCCGCAGGGGAAAGTACTTACGCAAAATCGGTGCAGAGAGCTGTCGCAGCTTTCGGATATTTTTATTCTCTGCGGTCACTATGAGGGCGTTGACGAGCGTGTTATTGAAGAAATAGTTGATGAAGAAATATCCATAGGTGACTATGTGCTTACCGGCGGAGAGCTGCCTGCGCTTGTGCTCGTTGACGGCATTGTGCGTATGCTCGACGGCACGCTTTCGTATGCCGACTGCTACGAGGACGAGAGCCATTACAGCGGTCTTTTAGAGTACCCCCAGTACACAAGACCCGAAGAATGGCACGGCAGAAAAGTTCCCGAGGTGCTGCTTTCGGGGCATCATGCCAACATAGCAAAGTGGCGCAGAGAGCAGAGAATACTTACCACGCTGAAAAAGCGCCCCGATATGCTTGAAAGTGCCAGTCTTGGCAAAGATGATATGGCTATTATAGACAATTTTAATAAAATGAAAAACGAGGAATAGCTTCTTTCGGAGCAAAAATTTACAAAAACTGACATTCTGATTGTTTAATATGTTACAAAGTGTTCAAAAACTATGGTTAAGTTGCACAAAGTTTGGGCGCGAGATTTGGGACGGTGTAATCAAAAAGCAGAAAATTTTAAGGAAATGCCCCTTTGTACATAATTTATCGTTGACTAAGGACAATAAAACAAGTATAATATTGATAGTGAATTGATTTACACTTATACATTGTAATCGCACGGCGAGTGATCGCTTAAATCGAAATGATAAGAATGGAGAGATCGATATGTTCGTAAAAGATGTAACAGTTCAGAATCAGGTAGGACTTCACGCACGTCCGGCTACTTTCTTTATTCAGAAAGCGAACGAGTTCAAGTCGTCCATATGGATAGAGAAAGAGGAGAGAAGGGTAAACGCCAAGAGCCTGTTGGGCATTCTTTCGCTCGGCATTGTTGGCGGCACTTCTATCAGAATTATCGCTGACGGAGCAGACGAGCAGGAAGCTGTAGAAGAACTGGTTGATCTTGTTGACAGTGGATTTTCCGAAGACGCAAGATAAGCGTTCGGATAAAGTTGTACCTATTTTTCAATATCAGCGGCTGAAAACAACGGCGGAAGTTATCTTCCGCCGCTTATTTTTTGCAAAGGTTTTAATTTGCGCTTGCGCGCAGCCCGCGGAGCTGTTCACCGTCACACAGTATGCAAAAGTTTTAGTTACTGTCAAAAAACTAAAAGTTTTCGATTGACCCTTTTTCAAAAGGGTCATCAGGGTCAAGGGGCGGAAGCCCATTGTCGCCCTCCGCAGAGGGCGAAATCCCCATACGGTAGGCGCTCTGTAAGGGGTGAATACTAAAACAGTCCTGTGGACTGTTTTAGTAGAGGGGAGGCTCTGCAAGAGAGAGCCTCCCCTTTGAGAAAAAATTAGCTCTTTTTCCGCGTTCCATTCTGGAACGCCGTATAATGTGAAAAAACTTATAAAGCAAAAATTATTTCTTCTGCGCATCACTATGCGAGGGGAAAACCATAGGGGTATAGGGAGTGTATATGCAAGGCAGGGCGCGCGCTCCACTCCCTTCCCTAAGTTTTTCCCCTCGCGCTCTCCTTTCCTTACCCACACTTACGACCACGCGTTGAACCTTGGTGAAAAGCCGCGACCTCTTCGCTCGGAACTTTGTAGTTACGTGCAGGTTGGTAAGAGAGTTCAATACGCATCGGTTTTGTTTTGGCAACAAAAGAGGTCAGTAGTGCAGAAATTTGATTTGAAACGTACTGCGTGATTTCACGCTGCTGATAAGTCCAAATATCTTGCTTCTAACTATAAACCGCGGAAATGACGGCTTCACGCAAATGTCAGAAAAAATTTCTAACATCTAACCTCTCACCTCTCATCTCTCAAATCTAACTCTAATAGCGCAAATTCCGATTTATCTTATTATTAACGCAAAAGTAATAAGCGACTTATTTTTTATGGAAAATTATTCGTTTTCTTTATATTTAGCTATCTCCACCCAGAATGTAGAGCCCACGTTTTCCTCGCTCATCACGCCGAACAAGAATCTGTGCTGTTTCAGTATCTCTTTCACTATTGAAAGCCCCAGACCCGTGCCTATAACGTCGCGGGTCGCCTTTGGCGCGCGGTAGTAGCGGTCGAATATCTGCGGCAGCTGCTCTTTCGGTATGCCTTTGCCGTGGTCTGTGACCTCAACGCGAACGCAGTCGGGCTTGTTTATCTGTCTTACCAGAACAGTCTTGTCCTCACCGCAGTAGTTTACGGCATTGTTTATAAGATTGTAAAACACCTGCTCTATAAGCGCTGTGTCAGCCGCACACACTGTTTCTTCGTCAGTCTGCAAGGTGATGTTGTAGCCGTCGCGCTCGTTAAGTACGCGGTAACGCTGCATTACCTCGCGAAGTTTTGCGCTTATCTCAAACGGTTGTATGTGCAGTTCTCTTGCGGCGCTTTCCAGCTTTGAAAGCTCCAGTATGCTGTTGACAAGGTTGCTCAACCTGTCGGATTCGTCAATTATCACCGTCAGATGCTGCTCACGCTTTTCGGGTACATCGCCCGAGAGGTCGCGTATCATCTCCGCGTATGATTTAATTATAGTAAGCGGCGTGCGCAGGTCGTGAGAAACGTTTGCAATAAGGTCGCGGCGCAGCTCGTTCACCTTAGAAACTTCTGACCCTGCGTAATTGAGCACCTGCGACAACTGCTCTATCTCTTTGTACTGTGACTGATCGAAATTTACCTTGTAATTGCCCTTTGCAAATACTTCTGCGGTATTAGTGAGCGATACCAGCGGCTTTGACAGTCTGCGCGACACTATCATAGTTATAATGAACGCCGCAACTATAAGTATGACAGTTATTATCCATAGCTGCTGCATTATTATGTTTACGGTGGAATCTATAGGCTCCAGAGAGCTTTCTATGAAAAGGTAATGCGCCGCGCCCGAAAGCCCTTTTATCGTCGTTACGTATATCATTCTTTTTATAGAGTCGTCATCGTCGGCAGCTTTTACAGCAATAGCCTTTTTTCCCGAATCTGTCAGCCTGTTTTTAAGATCGTAAATATAGCGGCTGTAGTTATTCATGCGGTCGCTGTCAAGCACAGAATAACTGCCCATGGCGTTTTCGCCTATCTCGTAACCGCACTGCGAGTTAGTAACTATTATGCAGAACGAATTCTGAAAAGCTATCTCGCGTATGCGAAACTGTATGTCGCCGCTTTCAACGCTTTGAGATATTTCACTTGCCGCCTTTGAAAGGTCGTTCATTTTCATGCTCTGATAGTGGCTTTTCAATAGTACATACTGAAACAGCCATATGAGAGCTATGACCAGCAGCGTGAACATCATAAAACTGAGCCATATGTGCGTTTTAATGCCAAAGGCAGGCAGCTTTCTGCGTTTTTGCTCCTCTTTATTTTTCAAACTTATATCCCATTCCCCTCAGCGTGATTATGTGGCTGCGAAACTCGCCGAGACTGTTGCGAAGCATTTTAATGTGCGTGTCAACAGTCCTGTCGTCGCCGTAAAAATCGTAGCCCCACACTTCTTCAAGCAGCTTTTCTCTTGTAAGCGCAATGTTGGCGTTTCGTACAAGAAAAAACAGCAGGTCGTACTCTTTCGGCGTCATTGAAACTTTCTTGCCGTTCACCTTTACTTCGCGCGCGGTAAAATTTATCTCCAGCCCGTCGTACATGAATACGTCATTTTCAGCGGTATTTGCACTATGTCTTTTTACAGCGACTTTTATCCTTGCCATAAGCTCTTTGGGAGAAAACGGCTTTGTAACGTAGTCGTCGATGCCCAGTTCAAAACCGAACAGTTTGTCGTACTCCTCGCCCCTTGCCGAAAGCATTATAACGGGTGCGACGGAGTATTTTTTTATCTCTTTGCACGCCGAATAGCCGTCCAATCGCGGCATCATAATGTCAAGGATTATCACATCAAATCTGCCGTTTTTTACCTTTTCAACGGCTTCCATGCCGTCGCACGCCTCCGATACGAGCATACCCTCGAACTCTGCGTATTCGCGCACTACCTCGCGTATTTTTTCTTCATCATCTGCAATAAGTATTCTAGTCGCAGCCATTTTCTCATCTCCAAAAGGTTCTCTGCCTATATTTTAACTCTCTTTTATGAAAATCATGTGATAATTTTCAGAAAGATATGTGTAATTTTGCTTCCCTGCATATTTTATCACACATATTTTATAATGTCAATAAACGCAAAGGCAAAAAGATACCCCTCTGATTTTTTCAGAGGGGAGCGGTGCATAATATCTATGCTAATTGTTCTTCGCGGTAATTTAGTCTTATCTTGTCGGTGATAAGCGCAATAAATTCACTGTTGGTAGGCTTGCCCTTGTTTACGTTTATGGTGTATCCAAAATATGTGTTCAGCGTGTCAAGGTCGCCTCTGTCCCACGCTATCTCTATCGCGTGGCGTATAGCTCTTTCAACGCGCGACGATGTGGTGTTAAATTTTTTCGCTACCGTCGGGTACAGCACCTTGGTAATGCTGTCCAGCATATCAACGTCGTGAACACTGAGCATTATCGCCTCGCGCAGGTAGTGATACCCCTTTATGTGCGCAGGAACGCCTATCTTGTGTATTATGTCCGTAACTATAATTTCCAGACTGTATACCTTTCCTGCCGCTGAAGCTTCTGTCACGTCGCCGCCTGCCGTAGTGCCAAGCAGGCTGTGTATCCTGTCGCCGAGTATAGCATAATCAAAAGGCTTCAGCATATAAAGCGCTGCGCCGGCTTGCAATACCGACTTTTCAATAAATGGGTTGGGGTAGCTTCCGGTCACGATAAACAGCGGCTTTTTGTAATTGGAGCGGTTTATCTTTTTCAAAAGCTCAATGGCGTCGATGCCAGGCATGGTGGCATCTATTATCGCAACATCAGGCGCTTCGTCCTTTATCGCTTCATAGATTATGTTGCCGTCGCTTACCCGCGAAATCACATAGAAACCTTGGCTGCGCAGCATATTTGCACATACGCTGCCGCTTTCACTGTTTTCGTCCCCTATCAGGATCTTGATCTTACTGCTCATAGTTGTCGTCCTCCGTTTGTTTTTTTGAGTGTTTTTAGGCTCTTTCCATATTTTACCATATGATATTGCAAAATGCAATAGCAAAAGTCAAAAACGTTCAAAAAACTTTTCGACAATATCCGACCGTGCGGCGTTTTTTCTGCCGCTGCCTTAATAATATTTTATAATGTGTCAAAATAATATTCAAGTGCCGAAGTTGTAACATAATTCGACAAAACTATGCCACGAAACAGAAAAATGCGGCTCTGAGCGCGGTCTTATAAATGCTTTTTGCGCTCTTATACTGCAAATTGCAGTATAAGTGGTACAACAAATTGCAGTATGATATATTCTTTTATATTAGAATGTGATTTGGAGGAGATCATATATGCAATACAAAAGAATACGCGATCTGCGTGAAGATGCCGATATGAAACAGACAGATACAGCCAAAATGCTCCACTGTTCTCAACAGGTGTACAGCAATTACGAACTCGGTCAGCGCGATATACCGACCGACATACTGATAGCTCTTGCAGAAATATACAAAACCAACGTTGACTATATCTTAGGTCTTACAGATGCGAAAACCTATTACAAAAAGTTAAGATAGGCTACCTGTACTTGACAGCACCAACCGCCCAGAACAGCAGAAATGCCGCGAGGTTGGCAGCCACAACGCTCGCGCCGGCAGGGGTGGAGAAAACATACGAAGCAATTATCCCCACAACGAAGCACACCACCGACACGCACGCAGAACATATCATTACCGAGCGAAAACGCTTGAACACGCGCATCGCCGTCAGGGCGGGGAACACTATGAGTCCAGAAATGAGCAAAGTTCCCATCATTCGCATACCAAGCACTATCGTCAGCGCGGTCAACAGCGCGAGCAGCATATTGTATAGCTGCGCCTTAATGCCCGTTGCCCTTGCAAAAGTTTCGTCAAACGTCACCGCTAAAAGCCTGTTGTAAAAAAGCACAAACAGCACTAAAACGGCTATAGAGAGCACAATGCTCAGGCGCACGTCAGAGCGGCTCATTGTCAGTATGCTGCCGAACATATAGCTGTTAATGTCGGTCGTTATGCCGCTGCCAAAAGATGTTACTATAACGCCCACAGCCAGCGCGCTTGTGGTTATAAGCGCCGTGGCAGCATCGCCCTTTATTTTCTCCTTGCCCGAAAGCCGCAGCAGCAAAAACGCCGCAATTACTACCACAGGTATTGAGAAATACAGCGGCGCGAGGTTCATCACCGCTGCGACCGATAGCGCGCAGAAACCCACGTGCGAAAGTCCGTCGCCTATCATCGAGTACCTTTTCAGCACCAGCGGCACGCCAAGAAGCGCCGCCGACAGCGACACAAGCACGCCCACTATCAAAGCGCGCTGTATAAAAGTCATTTCCAGAAGTTTAAGAATACTGTCCATTTTGGATACCTCAAATATCGTGGTGAGAGTGGCTTAAAAACCGCCTGCCCTCGGGCGAATTGATGTAGTCGTTCGTAGTGCCGAAAAACACCAGCGTTTTGTCAATGTGCAAAATTTTCCCTGCCTGCATGGCTGCGCAGCGTATGTCATGTGATACCATTATAACGGTTATGTGGTGTTTCTTGTTCAGATCGTCTATCAGTGCGTAAAGTTCGTCGGTCGCCTTGGGGTCAAGGTTCGCAACGGGTTCGTCAAGTATAAGCAGCTTTTCGGTAGAGCAAAGCGCCCTTGCCATCAGCACCCTCTGCTGCTGTCCACCGGAAAGTTCGCCGTAACATTTTTTTGCAAGCTGCGCCGCGCCTGTTTTTTCTAGGTTTTCAAGCGCGAGCTTTTTTGTTTTTGCGGAAAAGAATGGTCGCCTGCCGTTGGCTTTCAGGCAGCCCGTAAGCACAACTTCCATTACCGATGCAGGAAAATCTCGCTGAATGTCGGTCTGCTGCGGCATATAGCCTATCTGCGACTGCGCCAGCCCTTGGTATGTTATGCTGCCGCCGTCAGGCTTTTTAAGCCCCAAAAGCGCCTTTATCAGCGTGCTTTTGCCCGAACCGTTCTCGCCGACTATGCAAAGATAATCGCCTTCTTCAAGTTCAAAGCTTAAATCGTGCAGCGCCTCACTGCCTTCATACTGCACGGTAAGGTCTTTAACACAAAGCAAACTCATCAGTAAAGCGCCTCCTTAAGTACCTGCAAATTATCTTCCATTAGTGAAATATAGCTGACGCCGTTTTGCATTTCTTCCTGCGTGACATTGTGGCAGGAATGAAACAGCCGCGCATTGCAGCCCGTCTGCTCCGCTATGGCGCGTGCAGCGTTTTCAGCCGAAAATTCTATATACAAAACGTCCGGCAGGCCCTCGCTCTCTATCTTGTCTATAAGGTATGCAAAAGTTGCCGCGCTGGGCTCTGTTTCGTCGCTGCACCCCGAAAATGCCGCGTAACATTCCAGCCCATAGTCATCTGCAAGATACCGAAACGGAAAGCGGTCGCCGAACACCAAAGTTTTGCGCTTTGCGCCGTTTACAACGCTTGAAAATTCGCCGTCAAGCTGTTTTAGTTTTTCGCAGTATGCAGAGCAGTTTTTTTGGTATTCATCGGCGTTTTCGCTGTCAATAGCGCACACCGCATTGCATATGCCGCCGCAGATATCCTGCGCGTTGTGAAGGGAAGTCCACACGTGCTCGTCAATAGAATGTTCTTCTTCGTTATCATGGTGGTCATGCTCCGCGCCGATCTCCGCTTCTTCCTTAACGTCGCAAATATCAATAAGCCGCAGGGCGTTCACGGGCTCGTCGAAAGATTTAAGCATATCCTCCACCCAAACGTCGCTCTCGCCGCCCGTGTAAATGAACAGATCGCAGTTTTCTATCGCTAGTATGTCCTTTATTGTCGGCTCGTAAGAATGGCTTTCCTGCCCGGGTTTTAAAAGTATCTGAATGTCGCAGCTGCCGTCCGTTATCTCTCGCGCAAAGTCATATGGCGGAAAAATGGTCGTAACTATGCTAAGTTTATCGCTTTGCTGCTGCTCGCCGCACGAAGTCATAAACATCATCGGCAGCATGGCGGCTATCACTGCGGCGGTTTTTATATTTTTTCTTATCATGTCACTTGTCCTTTTGCGTTTTCGCAGCCGCGGCGCAGTCGGCGCACAGCCCGTAAAGCACCGTTTTCGAGCTGTTTAAGTAAAACGCGTGTTCCTTTTCTATATGATCGGAAAGCTTTGCCAGATCGTCACAATCAAGATGTATCAGCCTTCCGCAGCCCTCACACTTTAAGTGAAAATGTTCGCGGCAGTCGGTTTCCCCGTCAACGTACTGGAAGCAAGCGCTCTGCCCCTGCGCAAGTTCATACCGCCGCAGCTGCCCTTCTTTTAAAAGCTTGTCAAGATTGCGGTAAATGGTCGTCATGCCAACGCTCTCGCCGCCGCGCAGAAGATATTCGTGTATCTCCTCGGCGGTAATATGGCGGTCTTTGTTGTCTTTAAGACATTTAAGTATAAGCGTTCTCTGCTTTGTTTTGTAACTGTTTTGCGGCAATTTCTTTCACCTCTCAAAAATGAAAACGGTTTTCATATTCATATTATATCACCGTTTTATGCCGCTGTCAAGAGCCAAAGCGCAAATGTGTAAAAAGTGCTTGCAATTTTTTTATGAATGTGGTATAATAACAAATAGTGATTTTTTCAACTTGAATAGAGCAGGTAAGTCGCCGCGGAAATTTCCGACTTATAGGTGTGCAGGTCCTGTGCAATGAAACGCTGTGAACCATGTCAGGCGGGGAACCGAGCAGCATTAAGCGGTTTGTTTTGTGTGTCACAGCCACGCCTGCACTCCTATGTGTCGGATTTTCTATTAGAGGTTAGAAGTGAGAGGTTAGAAGTAAGAAGCGGTTTTGCGGCGTTAGCGCGTGCTTGCCATACCTGCGGTTCAGATAGAAGCAAAAGGCAAGAAAATGTGACTTTAACTTTTGCGCGCTATTTTAATTTTTGTATTATTCGCGCTTACGCGCCGCGCAGGAGCGCACACGTTGACCGCCACAAATGTTTGCTATCATTACTTTATCCATAAAATCTACCCTCCCACAAACCAACCCAGTACAAAAGTGGCTGGCAGAATATTCTTCCAGCGGCGTGAGGTTGGGTTTATGATTTGAGGGAGTAAATTTAAGGAGGTGTGCGGCAGTGTATCAGGCTTTATACAGAAAATGGCGACCCGCTTATTGGGAAGACGTAGTTTCGCAGCCGCATATAACCACCACTTTGCGCAATCAGATAAAAGAGGGCAAGACCGCGCACGCATACCTTTTCACTGGCAGCCGCGGCACAGGCAAGACCACCTGCGCGAGGATATTTGCTAAGGCTATAAACTGCAAAGACCCCAAAGACGGCTCGCCCTGCGGCGAATGCGAGATGTGCAGGCTTTTTGAAAACGAGAGCCTTGTTGACATTATAGAGATAGATGCCGCCTCAAACACGGGTGTTGACGATATACGCGAGCTGCGCGAATCCACCGCGTACACGCCCGAGACTTGCAAATATAAGGTGTATATTATAGACGAGGTGCATATGCTCTCCACGAGCGCATTCAACGCGCTTTTGAAAATTCTGGAAGAGCCGCCCGAGTATGTGAAATTTGTGCTGGCTACCACCGAAATACACAAAGTGCCCGTCACCATTGTTTCACGCTGCCAACGGTTTGATTTTCGGCGTATTCTTCCGGAAGATATAAAGAGCAGGCTTTTGTATATCGCGGATAATGAAGATTTTACGCTTACCGATAGCGCTGCAGAGCTTGTTGCAAAGCTTGCAGACGGCGGTATGAGAGACGCTCTTTCACTGCTTGACCAGTGCATAGCGTATTCAAAAGATGTTGATCTCGATACCGTTTCTTCTGCCGCAGGCATCGCGGAGCGCGACTATCTTTTCAAGCTTTTGGAATGTTTTGCAGACAAAGATGCGGTCACGGCAATAGACATAATAGGTCAGCTTTATGACCGCTCAAAGGATATGCAAAGGCTTGTGGACGAGCTTATATCGCAGATGAGAAACGTAATGCTCGCAAAATCTATCAAGAGCGATTCGGCGTTCGTGTGCCTGCCGGACGAGATAGAGCGCATACGCAGAATTGCCGAAAAACTCGATACACAGCGTATACTGCAAATGCTCGATATTTTGCAAAATTGCAGTGAAAGGCTGCTGAGAGTTACAGCCAAAAGAGTTGAGATAGAAATGTGCGTTGTAAGGCTGTGCGGCAATGATGTGGGCAGTGCAAAAAACGCTGTTGTTTCAAACGTCAGCGACGGCGAGATAACGGCGCTCAGAAATCGCATAGCGGCTCTTGAAAAAGCTTTGAAAAACGGCGTGGCAAAGCAAAATACGCTCGTGAAAGAAGAACCTTTAGTACCGCAGGAGCACGCGCCGATAGCAGAGCCGAAAGTTGACGTTTCAAAACTAAAGCCCGAAGATTTTTCGCCTCTCGCAGACTGGAAAGACATACTGGACGAGCTTGCACAGCGCGACGCTGCCACCGCAGGTTTTTTGGCAGGGTCAAGCGCGTTTGTGTATGAAAACGTATTGCTGCTTGTAGTCGACAATGACTTTTTCTTAAAGATGTTCAAGGAAACAAAGTGTGCCGCAATGCTGTCGCAGATATTGACGGAGCGGTACGGCAAGCAGTTCGCCATAAGGGTGCGTTCGGCAAAAAACGTAGTTCCCGGTGAAGATTCACCCGTTAACAAACTGCTCAAAAGAGCGAAGGACTCGGACGTGGCAGTTGAAATAAAATAGAAAACTATAATTGCAAGGAGAAATAATTATGAAAGCAAGACTTCCGCAGGGAATGGGCAAAGGTCCTTCCGGCAATGTAAATCAAATGCTCAAACAGGCTCAGAAAATGCAGGAGCAGATAACCGCTTTGCAGGCAGAGCTTGAAGAGAGAGAGTTTTCCGCATCGGTAGGCGGCGGAGCTGTAGAGATAACCATAAACGGCAAAAGACAGGTTTTGAAACTTAACATCAAGCCCGAAGTCGTTGACCCCGAGGACGTTGAAACTCTGCAAGACCTCGTAATGAGTGCGTTCAACGAGGCAATAAGGGTACTCGATGAGGAATCCGACGCCGAAATGCAGAAAGTCACCGGCGGCGTGTCCATACCCGGTCTGTATTGATAATGGCAGACAGTAACGCATTGGCTCTGACAGTGCTTGCGGAGCATTTTGCAAGGCTGCCCGGCATAGGCATGAAATCCGCCCAAAGGCTGGCATATCACGTCGTCTCCATGCCCGACAGCGAGGCTAAGGCTTTTGCGGATGCCATAATAACCGCGCATAAAACGGTGCATGAATGCAGCGTGTGCTGCAACCTTACCGACAAAACATTATGCCCTATATGCAATAATGATAAGCGTGACAAGTCGGTCATCTGCGTGGTGGAAAGCCCCAAGGACGTCACCGCCTTTGAGAGAACGAAGGAGTATAAAGGGGTGTATCATGTCCTGCACGGGCTTATATCGCCTATAGATAATGTTATGCCCGAAAGTCTGCGGATAAAACAGCTGCTGGCAAGGCTGCAAGACGGCACGGTGAAAGAAGTCATCATGGCGACCAACCCCACCGTCGAGGGCGAGGCAACAGCGATGTATCTGTCGCGAATGCTGAAACCGCTCGGCGTAAAGGTGACAAGGCTCGCGTTCGGGCTGCCCATGGGTGCTGTACTGGAGTTTGCTGACGAGGTAACGCTGTATAAGGCGCTGGAAAATCGTAATGAAATATAACTGTAATGCGCTTCGCGGTTTTATCGCGAGGCGCGTTTTATCAAAAAACTAAGACATTCATCGGAATGTCTTAGATCAGAAGCATTATTATTATTTTAAATCGCCTGTCTGCCAATACTCGAGCTGCGGGAGAATACTTGAAAAATATGCGCGTGCCTGTTCCGGGGTAAAGCTTTCGTTTGATAAATGCAAGCTGAGAAAGTCAATCAGTTCGTCTAACGTTTTGTAAACAAATTCTCCGTCTGTATAACACCATTTGCAATATTTTTGGTTGACCGTCCCGTCAGGTTCGTGGCTGAAGCTGTCGTCGCTTAGTTCCATTCCGCAGCACTGACATATAAGCTTTCTCGGCTGACCCAGAAGAGTATTTACCGATATATCGAACAATTCCGATATAGCTTTCAGGGTTTCGGTATTTGGGAAAGTCTCTCCATTCTCCCACCTTGATACTGCCTGTCTTGTGACAAACAGCTTTTCGGCAAGTTCGTCCTGAGTCAGTCCGTTTTTTGTCCTTATTTCCTTGATAATTTCGCCTGTGTTCATATGCTCACCTCCTTTGTAACAATTATATGATGTCGGGCGTTAAAAGTCAAGCAACAGCTTGTTGCTGTAGGCTTATAAAAGTATTGCCATAAAAAGGTATAAAAATATTTCTAAATACTATAGAAAAAGTGCTCACGATATGTTATAATAGAATTGCAGCGGTTTGGCTGCCGACATTTTTTTAACGGAGGAATTTTTATGCTGACAGATATTGAGATAGCTTCATCGGCTAAAATGCTGAAAATAAAGGATATTGCCGCCGCCTTAGGCATAGCGGAGGACGATATAGAGCCTTATGGACAGTATAAGGCGAAACTCTCGGAAAGTTTGTTTGAAAAGCTGCACGGCAAGGAGGACGGTAAGCTTATTTTAGTTACCGCCATAAACCCCACCCCCGCAGGCGAGGGCAAGACCACCGTTTCGGTAGGCTTGGCGGAGAGCATGGCTAAAATAGGCAAAAACGCTGTGCTTGCCCTGCGTGAGCCGTCTTTAGGTCCTGTGTTCGGCATAAAGGGCGGTGCGGCAGGCGGCGGATACGCACAAGTTGTACCCATGGAGGACATAAACCTGCATTTTACCGGCGATATGCACGCTATCACGGCGGCAAACAACCTGCTGTGCGCGCTGATAGACAACCACATTCAGCAGGGCAACGAGCTTAAAATAGATCAGCGTAGAATACTTATAAAACGCTGTCTCGATATGAACGACAGGGCGCTGCGCAACATTGTTATCGGTCTTGGCGGCAAGGTGAACGGCGTTCCGCGCGAGGACGGCTTTCAGATAACCGTTGCAAGCGAGGTAATGGCTATTCTCTGTCTCGCTTCAGACCTTGCAGACCTTAAAGCGCGCCTTGAAAGGATTCTGGTGGCGTACACGCTGGACGGCAAGCCCGTTTACGCCAAAGATCTCGGCGGCTGCGGCGCTATGACTGCGCTTTTGAAAGATGCACTTAAACCGAATCTAGTGCAGACTTTGGAAAACACCCCTGCCATTATGCACGGCGGACCTTTTGCAAACATCGCGCACGGCTGCAACTCGGTAAGGGCGACAAAACTTGCTCTCAAACTGGGCGATTACTGCATAACCGAGGCAGGCTTCGGCTCTGACCTTGGCGCAGAGAAGTTTATGGACATAAAATGCCGCTTTGCAGGGCTGAAGCCCTCGTGCGTGGTGCTTGTTGCTACGATACGCGCTTTGAAATACAACGGCGGCGTGCCAAAGACCGAGCTCAAGACCGAAAACGTTGAGGCTTTGCGTAAGGGCAGCATAAACCTTAAAACGCACATTGAGAATATGCATAAATTCGGTGTGCCTGTAGTTGTTGCTATAAACAGGTTCGAGAGCGACACAGACGCGGAGATAGCGGTCATAGAAGAAGTGTGCTCGGAAATGGGAGTTGAATATTCTCTTGCAGAGATCTTCGCAAAAGGCGGAGAGGGCGGAAAAGATTTAGCGCAGAAAGTTTGCGACACAATAGAGAAGAAAAAGAGCGATTTCCACGTGCTGTATGACGAGAAACTGCCGATACAGGAAAAGCTGGAGATAATAGCAAAAGAGATATACCGCGCGGACGGAGTAATTTACACCGCGCAGGCGCAGAAGGCGCTGAAAGAGATAGAGGGGCTCGGCTTTGCTGATATTCCCGTGTGCGTGGCAAAAACGCAGTATTCGCTTTCGGACGACCCAGCAAAGCTCGGCAAGCCGCAGGGCTTCAAAATTACCGTGCGCGACCTTAAACTGTCGTCGGGCGCAGGGTTCGTGGTGGCATACACGGGCGACATAATGACAATGCCCGGTCTGCCGAAACTGCCTGCCGCGAATCTGATAGACTGCGACAATAATGGCAATATCACAGGTCTTTTCTAAATTTCAGAGGGTGAAGTATAATGAGCAGCAAAAAGCACAAGAACCGCAGCCACAATAATCAGCATAATCATAATAATCAGCGCAATAATCATAACAATAACAATACAAACAAACCGAATGGCAGTGCGGTAAAGCCTCAGGCTGAACAGCAGAAAGCAACTCAGCAAAAGCAGGCAAATCAGCATAACAAAAATCAGGCGAATAAAAACCAGCCTAAGAAAAATCAGCAGAAACAGCAGGCGAAGTCTGTAGAAGCTGTTAAAGATGTTAAAGATACAGAAGCTGTAGAAGCCGTTGTAGAAACTTTTGACGACGTTAAGCCTGTTATAGAGCCTGCTGAAAAGTCTGCGGAGCAAAAAACAGAAGCTTCCGAAAAGGCTGATAATTCTGCAAAAGCTGAAGAACCTGCAAAGTCTGAAAAAACCGAAGCAGCGGACAAACAGCAAGATGCGGCTGAAGCTTCTGAAGAAGCCGCAGAAAAGTCCGAAAATAGTGAAGAAACCGAAAATATCGAAACCAAAAAGCGAGGGCTGAAAAAGAACAGCATCGCTCTTATAGCGGTGTTCGGCGCGTGCCTGCTTCTAAACGTAATAGCGCGGCTTTCCACGCCGTTTGCAGACTTTTATCTTGATAAGATCTTCCCAATTTGGAACAATACATTTGGCAGGCTGACGTCGTGGCTGCCGTTCTCGCTGGGCGAGATACTTATAATAATAGCCGTGGCAGGGCTGCCTATATCGCTGATAGTTTACATAGTGCTGATGTGCATTAAAAAGGGCAAGCGAAAGAGAATATCGCACATATACTTCAAAACGCTTGCGTGGTGCGTGGCATACGTGCTTGTTACCGAAACGCTCAACTGCTTTATAATGTATCAGTGTTCAACGTTCGCATCAAAAAACGGCATTTCGGAAGATACATACACAACGTCTCAGCTGCTTGACGTATACGAAAAACTTATAGAGCAGACTAATGAGGCGTCGGCGCAGGTGCAGCGCGATGAAGACGGCAAATTTATTCTTACCGCAGACCTTGATGAAACTGCCGCCGCGGCTCTGGAGAACATAAGCGGCGATTACCCGATACTTAAAGGCTTTTACACCAAGCCAAAGCCCGTTATAAATTCGTATTTTATGAGCCAGCAGTACCTTATGGGAGTGTATTTTCCGTTCACGCTGGAGGCGAATTACAACAAGCTGATGTACTCCTCAAACAAGCCCGAAACGGTAGTACACGAGCTTGCGCACACGCAGGGCATAATTTTAGAAGATGAGGCGAATTTTGTGGCGTTCCTCGCGTGTTCTCAGTCTGAAAATGCAGAGTACCGCTACAGCGGCTATCTCTCGGCGCTGAAATACGTGCGCACAAGGGCGTTTGATGCCGTTCAGGACAAAGAGCCCGCGCTTCGCGAACGCCTTGACGAAATGGAAACGCACATAGATTATGGCATCTGGGTGGATATGTTTGAAAATCAGGCGTACTGGCAGGACGTTCAGGAGGATGAAGAGGCTATTATACCGTCGTCTACCGTGAATGAGCTTGCAGATGCGGCTATGAACGGCAGCCTTAAATTCAACGGCGTTGCAGACGGCAAGGACAGCTACGGCAGAATGGTTGACCTTTTGCTGAATTACTATTACGATAAGGGTCTGGTGTGATGACGGTAACGACTTACAGCCCCGAAGAAACTATAGCTTTTGCAGAAAAAGTCGGCAGGCTTCTGCGCGGCGGCGACGTTGTGGCATACCGCGGCGGACTGGGCGCAGGCAAGACCACATTTACAAGAGGGCTGTCGCTTGGTATGGGGCTTGGCGATGATGTGACTTCGCCGACCTTTGCGCTTGTCAACGAGTACAGAGGGGCGCATATCAGCCTTATACATTTTGATATGTACCGCATAAACGGCGGCGCAGATTTGGAAACCACGGGTTTTTACGACTACATGGACGAATATACCGTGATAGCGGTGGAGTGGAGCGAGAATATCGCGGACGCGCTGCCCAAAGATTGTATTTATATAGACATAAAACGCGTTGACGACAACACGCGTACTATCACTTTGCAGGGAGATGAACGCTTTGCTGTGTTTGGGAATTGAAACTTCCGGCAAGACCGCCTCTGCGGCAGTCTGCGACGGGGAACACATCATCGGCGAGAGCATACTTTACACAAAGCTGACACATTCACAGGTGATACTGCCCATGGTGAAAAAGCTGCTGGAGGACTGCTCACTTACGCTGCGTGATATTGA
>CANRDG010000007.1 GCA_947629275.1 uncultured Clostridia bacterium
GGATTTACACTTGAAGGCTGTATCAGAAACGGAAAGATGGTCAACAACTACTGCACTTACAATATTTACGGATATATCCGAGATGATTTTCGTCAGCGTGCGAACAGGCAACACACTTAGGCAAATTCTGATTTGTCGGTGAGTTATCTAAAACAAAAACATACTACAACAAAACTTCCGGTCGTTTATGTGACCGGAAGTTCTTTTTTATGAAGATGCATATAACCCCTATCCGCTCTTCAGCACGGCTTCAGAATACATTACAACGCCGTTTATGATATTCGGGTGGATTTGATACAACATATCATCAGTATATGCGATCTCCTGAAAAGGTTCATCTTTGCCCCTCAGTTTATCAAACGAGAAACCGCGGTAAGCATCTGTAACTACAGATACCACATACAGAAGCGCTGCACATAGAACCGCAAGCCGAGCTAGTATGTCCGAAACTTTATTGCCTTTTTGACCCGTGAAAATGTCGGCGGCTGAATCTGAAAACATATTAAAATATTTAGCAGTAAAGTTATTTCCGAAAACAAGGCATATGATCAGCGCTGACACAAGCGCAACGGCTGCAATACCCCCCCATTGTGTTATAGCAGGTCTTATAAAGTCACTGATAATGAGGGTAAACGGGCGGTGGAATATAAATATACAAAGCGAGTTTCTGCCGAACATAGTTATGAGAGGTATTCTTTTATTAGCAGAAGCATATCTGAAAAACATTATCATGATGAAGGCGATCAAATAAAGAGCTATTCTTCCAAAGGCATCTAACGGCTCGGAATACGGGAACATTTGCATACTGCCATCAGAATATTCAAAATATCCTTTGGCAAAAAAGGCTATAATGGCAGCGGCTGCGAGGAAAGCTGCTCCCTTTAGAAAGCGGCGTGAATATTTTGCCGTCTCTGTTTTATTTGAGCTTTCTTCCGACAAGAGATAACCTGCCATATAAAACGGATAAAAGCCTATAATTCTTGCTATTGCAAACGTATTATCAATTGTCGGAAAGAAGCCTGCAAACAGCGAAACGCTAAATAATATTAGCATTATTTCTTTGAATTTAGCAATGTAACGAGCAGTCAGCCGCCATGCTATCAAAGCTAAGAGATACCAGTAAGAATACGCAGGTTCAATGAGAGAGCCGGTATCATAAATAAACCACATAAAGCTGTTGAATATAAAGTAAAGCATTGCAAATTTTGCTATAGACCGCATACTGCACGAGCGTTCGCTTTTGCCGAAATAGCCCGACACGAACACAAAAGCAGGCATATGGAACATATAAATATAGTCGCAGATGCTGTTTATTACATTATTATACTGGTGCTGGTACAGAACATGGGCAAATACCGTCAGTAATATTAGTATACCTTTTATGTTGTCCCAGTAGGCGCTTCGTGACTTGTAATTTGTCATTTGACATTATATCCTCATTTCGTATTTTATATTACTGATTATAACATATAAACATCTTTACGTCAAGAACGGTTAATGAAACATATTGACTTGCATAAAATAATGCGGTATAATTGTATACAACAGAATATCTATACAAGAAGGCATTTAATCATGAAACGTGAAAAGGGTGTCAGACACTCTCAGATGGATATACTCAGCGGCAGCATTGTTGACAAGCTTATACTGTTTGCTCTTCCGCTTGCTTTTACAGGAATGTTGCAGCAGCTTTTCAACGCGGCTGACGTTGCGGTAGTAGGCAACTACGTCGGAAAAGAGGCTATGGCTGCGGTAGGCAGCAACAGTGCGATAATAGGTCTTTTGGTAAACGGATTTGTGGGTCTTGCGCTTGGCGCTAACGTTGCAATTTCAACATATGTAGGACAGAAAAGACCCGACAGGATACACAACTGTGTTCACACATCGGTGCTGTTTTCTCTTATAGGCGGCGTGTGCATAACCGCTGTCGGAGAGATAGTTGCTCCCATTCTCATCGACAGTCTGTCCGTGCCGTCAAATGTGTACCCTATGGCTCTTGCGTATCTGCGGATATATCTGCTTGGTATGCCCGTAATTTTTCTTTACAACTTTGAAGCTGCGATATTCCGCAGTCAGGGCGATACAAAAACTCCGCTGGTATGCCTTATCATTTCAGGCGTGCTCAACGTTGGGCTGAACCTTTTGTTTGTGCGCGTTTTCGGTATGAACGCAGACGGAGTTGCGCTGGCAACGGTAATTTCAAACCTTGCAAGCTCTGTGCTTCTATTTGTTTTGCTTGTTCGCAGGAGCGACGCGATAAAGATAAAGTTTTCTGACATTCGCGTACACAAAACAGAGCTTATCCCCATGATAAAGATAGGTCTGCCTGCCGGACTGCAAAGCATGGTTTTCTCTATCTCAAACATATGCATACAGTCGGCTATAAACAAACTTGGCAGCGACGTTATGGCTGCTTCTGCGGCGGCGTTCAATATTGAAATACTGGCATACTATCTGCTAAACTCGTTCGGTCAGGGCTGCACGACTTTCGTTGGGCAAAACTACGGTGCAGGAAACATCTCGCGGTGCAGAAAGGTAACGAGGATAAGCCTTATTATTGACGTTGCGGTAACTACTGCGGTATCTTTGATAATACTGTACTTCGGCAAGCCGCTGCTGGGCATATTCAACAGCGACTCGACTATAAAAGACATAGGTTTTATTAGGCTGGCATTTATACTGTCGGCGGAGGGCATAAATGCTGTAATGGAGATAATGTCGGGCGCTATGAGGGGTTATGGTCACTCGCTCTCCCCTGCCCTGATAACCTTTTTCGGCGTGTGTGGCATAAGGATAGCCTGGGTTTACACGATATTCAAATGGTCCCCGAAATTCATAACGCTAATGCTCGTTTACCCAATAAGCTGGGTGGCTACTGCAATTGCTCTGGTGATAGCATACATACTGTTTATGAAACACTTTTTGCGAACGTTTATTGACAGCAAGATACATCTGAGAAAGGAATAATTATGATAGGTCTTGAAAGAGGCATGGTGCGGCTTTATCCGCACGAAAAACAGTGGGAAAAAGAAGCGCAAAGAACTATTACTTTGCTTAAAGAAATACTTGGCGATACTATAAAAGACATTCGCCATGTGGGCAGCACGGCGATAAAGAGCATAAAAGCAAAGCCGATAATCGACATCCTGCTTGCTGTAGACAGTTTTGAAGATGTTTTGTCATATGAGCAAAAGCTTAAAGAAACAGGCTTTTATTACCGACCGAAGGCGCAGAACTCTTTGGAAGGTCAACTGCTTTTTGCCTGCGGAAGTTATTATGACGGCACTGGCAATATACAAACGCACTTTATACACGTTGTAAAAACGGGCAGTATGGATCACCGAAATTACATTAATTTTGTGGAGTACATGAATGCTTTCCCTGCCGCTGCCAAAGCATATGAGCGCGTAAAAGAACGCCTTGCAGCAAATTCTGATGACAGAAGCGTTTACATACAGGGCAAAGCGGAGTTTATAACATACGCTTTAAGAAAGGCGCTGAACTATTCTTTCTTCGGTAAGGTGGTCAACATAGAGATAGACCGCCCGATAGGTTATGTTCACAAAAAGGGCGAAAAGGTGCTGCACTACCCTATAAATTACGGATATATACCGAACGTCATAGGCGGCGACGGCGAAGAACTTGATGTGTATCTTCTGGGAGTTGACAAGCCTGTTGAAAGATACACGGTAAAAATAATAGCTGTAATACACCGCCGCGAGCATGAGGAGGACAAGCTGGTCGGCGCACCTGTGGGAATGACATTCACAGAAAAAGAAATAGCCGAAGCGGTATACTTTCAGGAACGGTTCTACTCCGACTACATTCAGACCGATAAAAACGATTTTTTCTTTGAAGACAAATATATGTAAAACAAAATCTCCGAAGCGTAAACCTCGGAGATTGTTTTTATCTTATTGCATCTTTCATAGACTTTACATACTCGCCGACATATTTGGGCGAATCTTTGCCGTATTTCTCAATTATCTTTATTATTGCAGAGCCTACGATCGCGCCGTCGGCAATATCGGACATTTTCTTTGCCTGCTCGGGGGTTGATATTCCAAACCCTATAGCGCACGGGATATTCGTATTTTCTCTGACTATTTTGACTATCGAGGCAAGGTCAGTCTTTATCTCGCTTCTTGTACCGGTAACGCCAAGGCTTGAAACTATGTAAAGAAATCCCTCGGCTTCTTTTGCGATCATGGAGATACGGTCGGCGGAAGTCGGCGCTATCAGAGATATAAGGTCAACGCCGTATTTTTGGCAGACGGGCAAAAATTCGTCTTTTTCTTCATACGGAAGATCGGGCAGTATCAAGCCGTCAATGCCAATCCCTTTGCAGGTGGAAATAAACTTTTCTGCGCCGTAAGAGAACACAACGTTCGCATATGTCATAAACACCATGGGTATAAAAACTTCTTTGCGTATCTCTTTTACAAGATCAAAGATCTTATCAGTAGTAACGCCGCCGCTCAGAGCCCTTATGTTAGCTCCTTGAATTACAGGACCTTCGGCTGTGGGGTCTGAAAAAGGTATGCCTAGCTCTATAAGGTCAGCTCCGTTTGCAGCGGCTGCTTTTACTGCTTGCAGTGTGGTTTGCATATCGGGGTCGCCGCAGGTTATGAACGGTATAAACGCCTTGCCGTTTGCAAATGCCTTATTTATATTACTCATGGATATCCTCCCCTCTGTATCTTGCAATTGCCGCGCAGTCCTTGTCGCCTCTGCCTGAAACGGTTATAACGATAATTTTGTCTTTGCTCATGGTCGGGGCGAGTTTCATGGCATACGCCACCGCATGGGCGGATTCTATTGCAGGAATTATGCCCTCGGTCTTAGCGAGGTACTCAAAAGCGCAGACTGCTTCTTCATCGGTAACGGGAACATACTGCGCTCTGCCAATGTCGTGAAGATATGCGTGCTCGGGACCAACGCCAGGATAGTCAAGTCCTGCCGAGATAGAGTAAACGGGCGCTATTTGACCGTATTTATCCTGACAGAAATAAGACTTCATTCCGTGGAAGATACCGAGACTTCCTGTGTTCATAGTGGCAGCTGTTTCAAAGGTATCTATTCCCCTGCCTGCCGCCTCGCAGCCTATCAGCTGAACGTCTTCATCATCAATAAAATGATAAAAACTGCCTATGGCATTTGAGCCGCCGCCAACGCAGGCAAGAACGGCATCGGGCAGCCTGCCCTCTTTTTCAAGCATCTGCTGCTTTATCTCTTTTGAAATTACCGACTGAAAATCTCTTACTATCGTCGGGAACGGGTGCGGACCCATTACAGAGCCGAGGCAGTAGTGCGTATCGTCAATACGGCTGGTCCATTCTCTCATAGCCTCTGAGACCGCATCTTTCAGCGTTGCCGTACCCGTTTTTACGGGTACGACATTAGAACCCAAAAGCCGCATACGATATACGTTGAGCGCCTGACGCTTAGTGTCTTCCTCGCCCATGAAAACTACACATTCCATGCCCATAAGCGCGGCTGCCGTAGCTGTAGCAACGCCGTGCTGACCTGCGCCGGTTTCGGCGATAAGACGAGTTTTGCCCATTTTCTTGGCAAGCAGCGCCTGACCCAGCACGTTGTTTATCTTATGCGCGCCTGTATGGTTAAGGTCTTCACGCTTGAGATATATCTTCGCGCCGCCGAGATCGTTTGTCATTTTTTCTGCATAATACAGCCTTGACGGTCTGCCTGCATAATCGTTGAAAAGCGCCGCAAGCTCATCGTTGAACTGTTTATCGTTCTTGTAGAAGTTATACGCTTCTTCAAGTTCGATAACAGCGTTCATAAGCGTTTCTGGTATATACTGACCGCCGTGTATACCGAAACGACCGTTTTTATTAGTCATACATATTTCTCTCCATTTCTTACTATGCGCACAAATTCACGCATTTTATTCTCATCTTTCAAGCCATCTGTCTCAATGCCCGAACTTACATCTACAGCATAAGGGTGCAAAGTGTTTATAGCTTCTGCAACATTTTCAAGCGCAAGACCGCCTGCAAGAAAATACGGTCTGTGCAATTCTTCAAGCAAGCTCCAGTCAAAACGTCTGCCTGTTCCCTTTCCTGCATCCGCCATGATATAGTCGGCGGAAGAGTTTTCGGCATTTTGGATATCTGTAATATCGGATATTTTGAAAGCTTTTATTATAGGCTTGTTCGTAAGCCCCCGAAGCTCGCTTATATAGCTGTCGTCCTCATTTCCATGAAGCTGTATAACGTCAATAATTCCACTTTCGGAAAGCTGCGCTATTCTTTGCGGTGATTCGTCAACAAAAACACCCACTGCCTTTATCCTGCTGTCAAGTCTTTCTTTAAGCATTTTTGCCTGTTCATCTAAAACCAGTCGCTTGCTTTTATCCCAAAACACAAAACCTATAAATTCGGGCAAAATTTCATTCACAACATCTATATCGCACGCTCTTGAAAGACCGCACAGTTTTATTTTAGTTTCGCTCATTTTAAGCACCTCTGAGATATGCAAGCTTTGCTTTTTTATCATCGGCACGCATAAGCGTTTCACCAACAAGCACTGCATCTGCGCCTATCTCACGCAGGCTGCGGACGTCATCGGAAGTTTTCACACCGCTTTCAGAAACAAACAAAATATCATTTGGGATAAGACTACGCAGACGGCGGCTGTTTTCGGTATCTACAGAAAAATCCTTAAGATTGCGGTTATTAACGCCTATTATTCTTGCGCCTGCCGAAATTGCCGTTTTTACTTCCTGCTCGTCATGTGCTTCCACAAGAGCCGAAAACCCCAGTTTATCGCAAATGCCGATATAGCGTTTTATCTGCTCTTTTTCAAGTATAGAACATATCAGCAGCACTGCCTGCGCGCCGAGAAGTTTTGCCTCATATATCATATACTCGTCAATGGTGAAATCCTTACGCAGACAGGGTATTGAAACATTTACTGCTATCTCTTTGAGATACTCATTACTGCCGAGAAACCACTTAGGCTCTGTAAGCACCGATATGCAGTCAGCGCCTGCCGCTTCGTATTCTTTTGCAATATCAAGATACGGAAAATCGGGAGCTATAAGCCCCTTTGACGGCGAAGCTTTTTTACATTCGCAGATAAAAGAGATACCGTCTTTTTTCAGAGCTTTTTCAAAAGCAAACATACCAACAGGCAGCGAGGTTGCTCTTTCCGCCATTTCTTCGGCAGGAATTTCGAGTTTTGCTTTTTTTACTCGCTCCTTAGCATACTGCGACAGCTGATCGAGAATAGTCATCTGTTGCTTACCTCTATAAACTTGTTGAGCGTTTCCAGTGCCTTGCCGCTGTCGATTATCTCGCCTGCCAGCTTTATGCCGTCAGCCATACTTTCAGCCTTGCCGCCGATATAGAGAGCCGCTCCCGCATTCATCAGAACGGCATTTCTCTTGTGCCCCTTTTCACCCTTGAGTATATTCAAGGTTATCTGAGCGTTTTCTTCCGGCGTGCCGCCAACAAGGTCGGACTTCTGACATCTTTCAAGACCGAATTGCTCGGGAGTTATAACGTATGTTTTATACCAGCCGTCTTTAAATTCGCAAACGGTAGTAGGAGAACTGAGCGATATTTCGTCAAGTTTATCCTGACCGTAAACTACCATGCCTTTTTCTACACCAAGATTTATAAGCACCTGCGCAAGCGGCTGAACGAGATACTCGTCATACACGCCGAGAAGCTGCATTTTCGGACTGCCGGGATTGGTAAGAGGTCCGAGAATATTGAACACGGTTCTGAAACCAAGCTCCTTGCGTATAGCGCCGACATATTTCATAGAAGTGTGGTACTTCTGTGCAAAGAAGAAACACATACCGACTTCGTTAAGCAGTTCTATGCACTTTTCGGGGTCTTGCTGGATATTTACGCCGAGAGCTTCAAGGCAGTCGGCAGTACCGCACTTTGAAGATGCAGCCCTGTTGCCGTGCTTTGCAACTTTCATTCCTCCTGCCGCAGCAACGAGCGCGGAAGTCGTAGAGATATTAAAGCTGTGCGCGTTGTCTCCGCCCGTGCCGACTATCTCAAAGATGTTCATGCCTGTGTCTACCTTGGTGGCGTGGTCGCGCATTGCAGCGGCACAGCCTGCTATCTCGTCGGTAGTTTCCGCTTTTGCGCTTTTTGTAGAAAGCGAAGCAAGAAATGCCGCGTTCTGAGTCGGCGTTGATTCACCGCTCATGATCTCATTCATAACGGTGTAAGCCTCGTCATAGGTAAGATCCATTTTGTTTACCACTTTTTCAATTGCTTCTTTGATCATAACTATCTCTCCTTAAAAATTATTTTATTGCTATAAAATTTCTGAGCATTGTTGTGCCGTCGGGCGTCATTATAGATTCGGGGTGAAACTGCACGCCGTATATCGGATATTCTTTGTGACTGACCGCCATTACCTCTCCGTCGTCTGTAATTGCCGTGACTTTCAGACATTCGGGCATTGTTTTTTCGTCAGCTGCAAGCGAATGATACCTTGCAACAGGCGCACTGTCTGGGCAGTCTTTAAACAGCGGACATTCCTTATCAAACTTTACATTTGACTGTTTTCCGTGCATAAGGCGTTTTGCGTATGTAACAGTTGCGCCAAAAGCCATACAAATAGCCTGATGACCGAGGCACACGCCAAGTATAGGTATATCACTGCCAAGCTGCTTTACTACGTCTATAATAATGCCTGCGTTTTCGGGTCTGCCCGGACCGGGTGAAAGAATTATCCTGTCGGGAGAAAGCTTTCTTATCTCTTCAACAGTCATTTCGTCGTTGCGTATTACCTTGATGTCGGGAGAGATCTCGCCGACAAGCTGAAAAAGGTTATACGAAAAGCTGTCGTAATTGTCTATGAGAAGTATCATTCGTCCGCCTCCTCTGCCATTTTAAGCGCGTTTACTACCGCCTGCGCCTTGTTTATACATTCCTGATATTCCTTTTCTGGAACGCTGTCGGCAACTATCCCTGCGCCGCTGCGCACAAACACCTTGCCGTTTTTCTTGTAAGCTATGCGAATTGCGATGCAGGTATCCATGTTTCCCGTAAAGTCAATGTATCCTATCGCACCGCCGTAAATGCCGCGTTTGTTTTTTTCAAGCTCTGCAATAAGCTGGCAGGCTCTTATTTTCGGCGCGCCTGAAAGCGTACCGGCAGGCAGCACCGCGCTTACTGCATCAAGTGCGTCAAACTCGTCGCGTATAACGCCACGCACTGTAGAGCCTATATGCATAACGTGCGAATATCTTTCGATTGAATGAAGCTTTTCTACTTCTACACTGCCAAAACGGCTTATCTTGCCAAGGTCGTTTCTGCCAAGGTCAACGAGCATATTGTGTTCGGCAAGTTCTTTTTCATCTGCAAGAAGTTCTTTTTCAAGAGCTTTGTCCTCCTGTTCTGTTTTACCTCTGGGTCTTGTTCCTGCAAGAGGAAATGTATGAAGCACACCGTTTTCAAGCTTTACGAGCGTTTCGGGCGATGCGCCTGCAACTTCTACATCAGTTCCCGAAAAATAGAACATATACGGCGAGGGATTTATTGTTCGCAGTATTCTGTAAGTATTGAGCAGGCTGCCTTCAAAGTTAGCACTGAGCCTGTTGGAAAGCACAATCTGAAAAATATCGCCCTCACGGATATAGTTCTTAGCTTTCTCTACCATATCGCAATATGTCTGCTTATCAAAAAGCGGTGTGACATCGGAAAGAAGTTTTCCGCTCGGCTCGTTTTTCTTTTCGCCGTTCACAAGCAGTTCTCTCAGCTGGTTAAGTTCCATGACAGCTTTGTTGTAGTTGGTCTCGGGGTCGTCAAGCTGCATATTCACTATTAAAATAATCTTCTGTCTGAAATTATCGAACGCTATCACCTTATCAAAAAGCATAAGGTCAACGTCTTTGAAATGCTCGCTGTCAGGCACATCGCAGCGAACGCTCGGCTCGCTGTAGCCCAGAAAGTCATACGAAAAATACCCTACAAAGCCGCCTGTGAATGACGGCAGATATTCAAACTTAGGACTTTTATAATCTGCAAGTATTTGTCTTAAAAATGATGACGGGTCGTCGGTCTTGAAAGAAAGAGCGCCCGCTTTCATTTCGCCGTTTGCACATGAGACAGCCATTTTCGGGTCAAATCCTAGGAAAGTATATCTGCCCCACTTTTCCTTTTCTGCGACCGATTCCAGCATATAACAATGCGTTGAGATATTTTTCAGTATTTTCAGAGCCTCGATAGGCGTGCAGATATCCGAAAGTATCTCACAGCTCAACGGCAGGACGTTATATTTGCCCTGAGCGGCTATTTTTTTGACATCTTGGAGCGTAGGTAAAATTTTCATCGTCATTCCCCCTAGAAATATTTTGCAAAAACAAAAAGTCCTTGACAGATTCTTTTCTGTCAAGGACGAATAGTTTATATCCGTGGTGCCACCTTGATTCGCGTAAGTCCGCGCACTTTGCAGGATACTATCATATCCCCGACAACTAACGTATGCCACACGTCGCAGAATACTGGGCATATTTATATGCTGTTGACTGCGCCCTCAGCGGTCCATTTGACGAACTGTTCCATACCCGATTTTCAGCAACGCGGGCTCTCTGTAAAGGCATATTTCGCCGTTATCTCCGCTTCAACGGTTTATATTTAAGTTATTAGAACGTATATAGTATAACACACATACGCTCGGTTGTCAATAGCTGTTTAATATTTGTTTACAATTTATTCATCGCTTTGCAACTTATTCAAAACTATTTTGCAAATGAATTTTATACTTTTGCATAACATCATTACGCATACGACCATGACTGCACCAAAAAGGTGCTGCAACACATTCAGCGTTATCACCTGCTTTCTGAATACTCACGGCGATGCCGTCTGCAATATAATATTCATATGAAAGCAAATGCGCCCCTTTATTCCTTTATCTTTGAAAATACCGAATACAGATACTCAGCCTGCGATTCTACAGTGTTTTTCTCATAAAGCACTGTATTGCAGCAATACCTGAATTCCTCGATAAGATCGTCGTTTTCAAAATACGGGCTTAAAATCGAAAGCTCACTAAATTCGTTCATCTTCTCATATGCTTCATACTGAATGCCGCTTAACATATCGTTATCCGAAAGATACTGTCTGCCTGCCTTGCTGAGAGGTATACCCTTCTCCACACCCTGAAGCTGCGCGATTTCCTCGGAATTGAGAAGATAGTCGAGCAGCATTGCCGCCTCTTTAGGGTGCGATGTGTTTCGGCTCATAGCGTACATAGTGGCAGGCTTTGCATACCAACCGTCGCCACACTGTGCGGTATCGTTCACTGGGTAATCTGCAACGACATATTCAAAGCCGTTTTCTGCGGCTTTTCCAAAGTACGACGAACCGTCGCTCAACCATGCGAGAGTGCCTGCATATTTACCTGAATTTATCTCGTTACGGTCAAAATATTGCACCTGTGGCATGACCTTTTCATTTATAAGACTGCAATAAAAATCGAGCATTATTTCAAAGTCTTTCGCCGTGAAATTTACTGTGCCGTCCTGCTCCATGAATTTTTTGCCGCACACCTGCTCTGCATATGCGGTAACAAAAAAGAACATGGGCTTTGCCGCCATAGCTATCGGGTAAACTTCGCCTTTCATAGCTTTGGCAGCTTCAAACAGATCGTCCCACGTTTTGGGAATGTCAACGCCATACTGCTGATAGATAGTTTTATTTATATAGACCGTCTGGGTATTCATAGCTATAGGTACGGCATTAAGCTTACCTTTTTTCATGCCATAGCTTAGTTCGTATTCACTGAAATTTGAAAGGTCAATAACGTCGCTCAACTGATTGAGATCGTAATAACCGTTGCCGTCGGGCGAATACTGTTCTATCCAAGCATAGTTTATAAGCATAACGTCAGATTCCGTACCTGAACGCATAAGAACGTCGCTTCTTGTCTGATAGCCCGACCATTCGGTATAGCGGCATTTTACAGATATTTCGGGGTGGAGATCTTCAAAGCGATCTACAGCTTCGAGCATATATTCATGTCTAGCATCGTTGCCCCACCATGAAAGCGTTATTTCAACGGGTGTGGTGAATGTAGTTACAGGGGCAGAACTTCCTGCGCATGACGAAAATATCAATGCAGCCGCCATAGCAAGCAGCATGATAGCAAACTTTTTACGTTTCATTTTTGCTGCCCTCGCTTTCTTCGCCGAACAATCTGAATGAGTCTTTGCCGTTCCTTTTGGAAATATACAGCGCGCTGTCCGCGCGTGTGTAAAGCTCCTGAAAATCACTTGCATTTTCGGGGAACAATGACGCTCCTGCGCTGACAGAAACATTATAACTTTTATCGCCGGAAGTATAGGTACTGCGCAGCGCCTCACAAAGTTTGGCACATCTTGCCGAGATATACTCTTTATCATCTGCTAGGCGTTTTGGCAGTTCAAAGAACGCGCTGAATTCATCGCCGCCCAGCCTGCCGAGATATGCTGACGCCTTAAACTGTTTTCTCATAACGTTGCCGACCTCGGCAAGTACCTTATCGCCTGCGGCATGACCGAAGTTATCGTTAAGTCCTTTGAAGTTGTCAATGTCAAACAGTATCATGCAATACTTATCATTAGAATGTGCATTTTGCAGCGTATCGGAAACCAGTTCTTCATATGATTTTTTATTCAACAGCTGTGTAAGCTGATCCATGGCGGCTTTCTTTGCAAGCAGCTCTACCATATCACTTACAGGGCTGGATATTCTGTTTGAAACGAGTATGTTTATCAGAAATGCAACTACAGAAAGCGCAGCTGCCACGAGAATAATGTAAAACTGCACTTCGTTCTTTTCTTTAAGGATTATTTGCGTCGGCACTGAACAGATGACTTTCCAGTCGTCGCCGCAAAGGTTGACGGTTATAAGATAATCGTCGTCCATTATCGTTGCGGAATTCTGTCCCTCTATGCGCTGAGAAATATCGCTTTCAAGCCGTTTGCCTGCCTCATTGCCCTGCGAGGAGTATATTATGTTGTTTTTGCTGTCAACAAGGCGCACTGAAATATCTTCTATACCGCCTGGGTGTTTGAATACGTCTTCAAGCTCGGAAGTATAGAAAGATGTAACTAAAATCGCGTTGTCATTTACTCTTTTTACATAATATATACGCTTGAAATTATTATTATAGCCTGCCGACCAGCCGTCGTTAGTACCTACTTGGTTTATCATCGCAGAAAAATCGCCGTAAATTCTGCTTCCGAAAAGCTCATTTGTGCCGTTTGATATTTTACCTACGGTATGATTATTGCTGTACACGATGCAGAAGTCAACAAAGTTTTCCATTATGCACAGGCTGTATAGCTCATCAGAAATATCATCTTCCGTACTGATAGCATCGTAGCTGTCGTCGGGGTCGTCGGAAGCGCTGTACTCATAGACCTCTTTAGACGAGAAAACAAGCGTACCTATAGACTCCAGTCTGTCAAGATAGCTATCCATGTTCATCTTCATCTGAGCGTTAAGAGCGGAAGTCATGCTGCTGACCTTCGATTTCAGTATCTCGTCAGTCCTGTTGAAGACAAGCGTTGAGATAAGTATTATAACTGCCACTACTACAGCAGTATAGCCGAATGTCATGGCATATTTAAATCCGCGAAGTCTGCTGCCCTGTCTTTTCGTAACAAACGCCCCCTTTCCTCATACTATACTTTTATTATATCACTAACTGTTCCTAATGTCAACTTTTAACGATTTTTCGGCCTTTTCTGTTAAATAACTTAGCAAAAATAAGATTGTAGAGCTTTATAATGTTGCCGACCGCCACAGCCGCAATAATACTGCCCTCTCTGACGCCGCTTAGTTTTCCTATAAATACAAGGCATATCGCGGCAGAAACCGCTATGTACAGAATATCGAAAAATATCTTTACGTTTTCGTACTTTTTGCCAGTAACGCGGCTTATGGCTCGGTTCATAGCTTCGCCGGGAAGCATAGCCACGCCGCCTTTGAATTGCAGCCATATTCCAAAGCCAAGCACGAAGCAGCCCAAAGTCATGAACAAAAACTGCATTACATAGCCGTTCACGCTGATACCACTTAGCAAAAAGCATGAAAAATCGGTAAGGTAGCCATACACAAACGCAAGCACGGTCTGTATGACGATCTCGACCGGGTTGCAGTTTTTACGCAACAAAGCCACCTGCACGCCTATCTGGATAACGCTCCAGACATTCAGCCAGCCGCCGAAAGTAAACAGCTTACTGACAAGCGACACCGAATACGGCACAGATGCAACGGGAGATGTGCCGAGTCCTGCTTTTGTTGAGAACGCCACGCCGAGCGATGCTATAAACAGTCCTATCAGAAATAAAATATATCTTAAAATAATGCCGCGGTATTTTTCCATTAAATTACCTCTAAACAAAATTACAAGCGCATGACGATAAAGCCACACGCTTGCAAAAATATTATTTAATGCTTATTTGTTTATGAGAGAAGCTACCTCGTCAGCAAGGTTATCCTCTTTCTTCTCAACGCCCTCGCCTCTTGCAAAACGAACATATTCTGCAATCGCGATATTGCCGCCAAGTTCCTTAGCGGAATTAGCAACATACTTGCCCACAGTCTCCTTGTTTTCAGCCTTTACATAGGTTTGGTCAACAAGGCAGTTTTCCTCATAGAACTTATTGAGCTTGCCATTTGCGATGTTATCGAGCACCTGCTGAGGCTTGTTTGCCATTTTGGGGTCTTCTGCCATCTGAGCAAGAGTAATTTTCTTTTCCTCTGCAAGAACATCGGCAGGAACTGAATTTCTGTCAAGATACGCAGGACTCATGGCTGCGATCTGGAGAGCGCAGTTTTTACCTACCTCGTAAACCTTATCAGCAGGCAGGTCGGTATCGAGCTTTACAAGAACGCCTATGCTTCCGCCGCCGTGAACATAAGGAACGAGCACGCCCTCAAGTCTTTTGAAACGACGAATGAGCATATTTTCACGGATCTTTATGAATATATCCTGAAGTGCTTCTTCAACGGTCTTGTCGCCGCCGCTGATAGTACACTTTTTAAGAGCCTCAACATCGGCAGGATCCTTTTCTATAACTGTCTTTGCAACGGCAGCAACAAAAGCCTTGAATTCATCGTTGTTTGCGGCAAAGTCTGTTTCAACGTTTACTTCAACAACAGCGCCTACGTTACCCTCAACAACGGAAGTAACGATACCCTCGGCTGCAACTCTGCCGGCTTTCTTAGCCTGAGTAGCAAGACCTTTTTCACGAAGTATAACTATAGCTTTATCCATATCTCCGTCAGATTCAACGAGAGCCTTCTTGCAGTCCATCATACCTACGCCTGTTGCGGTCATAAGCTCTTTGATCTCTTTAACACTTACATTTCCCATAATTTCTTACCTCACTTTTAATATTATGCATTTTAGTCTTACACAAAATATGGCGCAAAACCATAGGTCACACGCCATATCCGAAAGTTCACTTTAATTACTCGGCAGCTTCTTCAGCAGCTTCATCTTCTGCCTCAACCTCTGCTACCTGCTCGCCCTGTCTGCCCTCTATGATAGCGTCAGCCATGCAGCCTGCGATAAGCTTTACTGCTCTGATAGCGTCATCATTTCCGGGTATAACGTAATCAACATCATCGGGATCGCAGTTGGTGTCTACGATAGCAACTACAGGTATACCGAGTTTCTTTGCCTCCGATACGGCGATCTTTTCCTTGCGCGGGTCAACTATGAACAGCGCACCGGGCAGCTTGTTCATGTTCTTTATACCGCCAAGGTATTTTTCCAGCTTGTATATCTCAAGATTGAGCTTTGTTACTTCCTTTTTGGGAAGCAGAGCAAAAGTTCCATCGTTCTCCATGGTGTGGAGCTGCTCAAGTCTCTTGATCCTTCTCTGGATAGTCTTATAGTTGGTCATCATGCCGCCGAGCCATCTTGCATTTACATAGTGTGCGTTGGCTCTCTCAGCCTCTTCCTTTATGGAATCAGCCGCCTGCTTTTTGGTACCTACAAACAGTATCTCCTCGCCGTCTGCGGAAAGGTCGCGTATGAACATATACGCCTCTTCCAGTTTCTTAACGGTCTTCTGAAGGTCGATGATGTAGATGCCGTTTCTCTCCGTAAAAATGTACGGAGCCATTTTCGGGTTCCATCTTCTGGTCTGGTGTCCGAAATGAACGCCAGCTTCCAGAAGCTGTTTCATTGATACTACTGCCATTTGATTTTCCTCCTGTTGGTTTATCAGATCATTAATCTCCTCCATTCGGCTTAACTGCGAATAACACCGCCTGCGCGGAGAACCGTTCGCAAAGCACGAATGTGCGAAATACATTTAATATTATATCATAAACTTCCGATTTAAGCAAGAGGTTTCTCACTAGTATTTTAACAAATTTTCTACCGAAAAGCTCCTCGATTTTGTAAAAATTGAACTATCAGACGTGTTTACAAGGATAGTATCTTCGCCGATAAGCTGGATATTCTCGCATTTTATGATAATATCATCATCTCTGCCCAGCACGCCCAAAGCCCTCGGTCTTCCGTAAATTATCAGCGAAAGCACCGAGGTATCAGTAGTGTTTATCTCAATATCGTCGATATATCCAAGTTTAAGTCCCGTCTGCACGCTTACGACTTCCTTGTTTCTCAGATCACTGAAATTACATATCATAAATGTCACCGCCAAATACAATTTGTAATAATTATGATTTTCGCAACTTGTACTATTCGCAAACGGCAAAAAGATTTGTTTCCCACGCGGGATAATATGGAAAATGGCGTACATACAGCTTGTATTTAGGGCACATTTGTGTGACCATTAACGGCAGAGAAAAAATATCTTCTGCACGATGATAAAGCGCCACACACAGCTTAGGCGACCACTTTTTAATGGTTTCTTTTGTACCCTCCAAGGCCTGAGCCTCCGCACCCTCTACATCATACTTGATATACGTTGCCTGTCCGCCTTTCAAAATACCGTCTACTGAAAGAGCCGCAGTTTCAACGCCTTTTGAAGATAGTTTGCCCTGTCTGCCGCCTGCCGCATTGAAATAAAGCGTGTCTTCCCTGCTCCACACCGCGGCATTGTAAAGCTTGATATCTTTCATATTTTTGGCGTATTCGGAAAGCTTGCGGAAATTGCGCTTATCGGGCTCTAAAGCATATATCTTTTCATATCTGCCGCTTGTAAACGAGAGCAATTCTCTTATAGTATCGCCGTTATACGCGCCGAGATCGACATATATTTCATTTTCATGAGGGCGGATAATATTTTTATATGCTTCTTCAGGCGGCGTACAGCATTCGCGAAGATATGATATATCTCCGGTAATTTTGTATTTCAGAACATCTTCATAAACCTGCTTTGACTTGTCGTCGGCAAGCAGAGAATACACCTTTTCTATACTTTCAAGATTTTCGGAAAGCGTTTGTTTTGTAAATGCGCCTACCCCGACAACGTCAGTATCAGGCACTATGACAATATTGCGCTCGGTTATGCTGTCTATCTGCTTTATTAGGCTCTCATAGCCTGCTGCGAACGCCAAAGCGATAATAAAGTTGCCGCAGCCAAGCGCATTTTCAACTTCTGAAAGCTTATGAACCAAATGCCCCTCAAAACTATGACCGCGCACAAATTCATCGCTTGCAAATATCCCTGCGACGGGTATGCCGTACTTTTTAAATTCTCGCATAAGCTTTAAGCAGCCGTCACCCATGCCGTATATAAACACAGGCAGGTTTGTATTTTGCATACGCTCCCAGCTCGATGTAAGATCCAAAATTTCTGATATTTCAGACATTTCCAAGTACCTCGTCAAGTTTCTTCGCCATTTCAAGAGCATCTTTGGTATAGTAGTCTGCGCCTATCCTTTCGGCGGTTTCGGCGTTGAGCACCGCACCGCCCACAAAGATATTGACTTTGCAGCCTGCCGCTTTCACGGCTTTTATCGTTTCTTCCATGCTGGGAACGGTAGTTGTCATAAGAGCCGAAAGCCCCAGTGCAAAGGGCTTATGCTGCTGCACTGCTTTTACCACATCTTCTATCTCAACATCTTTGCCAAGGTCAATAACCTGCCAGCCGTATGACTCGATAACGACTTTTACGATATTTTTGCCTATGTCGTGGACATCGCCTTTGACGGTAGCAAGCACCACTTTGCCTTTTGCCTCGCTGTCTTTCGGAAGATACTCTGTCACTATAGCAAACGCCGCTTTGGCTGCCTCGGCAGAAGAAATAAGCTGCGGCAAAAACAGTTTTCTGCTTTCGTAAAGGCTGCCTACGTCGTCTAAAGCTTTTATAAGCACATCATTCACAACAGTCATGGGGTCTTTTGTCTGAAGTTCCTCTTTTGTAAGCTGTGCCGCGTGCGTTTTAAGCCCCTGTTTTACGCAGTCATACAAAGTCGCTGCTGAGGTCTTGGTCTTAGTCTGAACGGCAGTCTGAACGGCTGCGACAGGTGAATGATCTTTGTATAGCTCAATATAACGCTCCGAATTTATATCTATGCCCGAAAGCAGTTCATATGCGCGCGCAGTACCCATCATTTCGCTATCGAGAGGGTTAAGTATAGGCATATTAAGTCCGCGCTCAAACGCCATGGCAAGAAAAGTTCTGTTGAGAAGCTGTCTGTACGGCAGACCGAACGAAACATTTGAAACGCCCAAAGCTGTTTTTACGCCAAGTTTGCGCACCATTTCAAGCGCACGAAGCGTCTCTTTCACAAGATCTTGCTCCGCCGAGGCTGTCACAACAAGGGTATCTATCATTATCCTGCTGCGGTGTATGCCGTATTCTTCGGCGGTGGCTATTATTCTTTTGGCTATCTCGCAGCGTTCTTCGGCAGTCTTTGGCACACCGTGGCTGTCCATAGCAAGTCCCAGCACCACTGCGCCGTATTTTTTCGCTATCGGGAATATCCTGTCCATTACCTCGCGTTCGCCGTTCACGCTGTTTATAAGCGGTATGCCGTTATACACGCGCACTGCGTTTTCAATTGCAGCTGGGTCGGAAGAATCAATTTGCAGCGGCAGGTCGCAATACTCTTGTATTTTTCTGATAATATCAGGCAGAAGCGTTTTTTCGTCTATCTGAGGCAAGCCTGCATTTACATCGAGAATATCAGCACCGCAGTCCTGCTGTTTTATTGCCTCATCAACAAGGTGATCAAGGTCGCGGTTTATCAGAGCCTCTTTAAGCGCCTTTTTGCCTGTGGGATTGAGCCTTTCGCCGCATATTTTAACGTCGTCTATCTCGCAGCTTATGTTTGCGGAGTTTACAATGGTTTTTGGCGTGTACTCGCGCTTGACTACATCTTTTCCCGAAAATCTTGAAATGCGCTCAATAAACCCGGGTGTAGTGCCGCAGCAGCCGCCTATTACCGAAACGCCCATATCGACCATTTTTTCTATATATTCTTCAAACTCATCACAGGAAAGCTTATATACCGTTTTGCCGTTTTCAAGCACGGGCAGTCCTCTGTTGGGCTGCACCATTATCGGCAGGTCGGTAGAGGCAAGCAGCCGCTCAACTATAGGCATAAGCTCTTTAGGTCCTAAAGAACAGTTCACGCCCAGAGCATCAACACCCAGCCCCGAAAGCGTGTTTGCCACTATCTCGGGAGTAGAACCTGTCAGTGTTCTTCCCGTGCTGTCAAAAGTCATAGTCGCAAATATGGGCAGTTCTGAATTTTCTTTAAGTGCAAGTATACACGCCTTTGCTTCGTAAAGGTCTGAAAAAGTTTCAACAATATAGCCGTCCGCAATATCGCGTGATACCTCTGCTACCTGCTTGTAAGCATCATATGCCTTTTCAAAAGAAAGATCACCCATAGGCTGCATCATAGCACCTGTTGGACCTACATCAAAAAACACAGCGTTTCCCGAAACTCTTGCGTTCTCTACCGCCTTTATAGCTATTTCACGCAGAGAATATTTGCCGTGATACTTTATAGGATTTAGCCCGAAAGTATTAGTCGTTGCAACATCTGCGCACGAATATGAACGGTGAATTGACTGTATCTTGTCAGCGGCGGTTATGTTCAGCTCTTCGGGTATGCCGCCCGAGAGTCCAAGCCTCTCAAGCTCGCTGCCAAAGCCGCCGTCAAAAACTATTACTTTACCTGCGTTTGCTCGTAACATTTTGTTCCTCCGTTCAAAAATTTGCAGTCTTTGAGCATTATACAGCCTTTGCAGCTTTTCCTGCTCATTTTTCCTATTGCTATAATGCCTGCCATTGACTTTGCAGGCAGCATGAAGTTGCTTTTATTAAGCGTTATACCTATCTTTTCGGGGTGAATGAGTTCAAAAATATATTTTAAGTCTTCGACCGTACTGCCGCCGTAGCCGGGGCAAAAACGAAAACTGAGATTATCACCCAGCGTTTTTTCATAACCGTCAGACAGATATTCAAGATACGCGCTCGCAGTGGCATCCATAACTACGGCTTTTGACATATCGGTTCTGAACAGCCTCTCAATGAGCTTGTCGGTCTGTATGCCTAAGGTCATAGCGCAAAGTATAATGCCGCCTGCACCCTGCAAGAAGTCGATATAAGGCTCTTTTTGCAAGAAATCAGGCGTTTTCTCATAGCTGTTGTATATATAGTTAAACTGCGCTGTTTTTTCAAGCTGGGATATGCATTCTGATATAAGTGTGTCTGTCTGCTCGTTTGCCTCAACGCCGTAAAAGCCGAGATACTTGTATATCTGCGGCTTTATTTTTTCTATGTCAGAATAATTCATTGAATACGTTTTTCAGCCTTTCACAAATTTCTATTGCCGTATCGGCTTTGTTCATGATGTACAGATGTATTCCCGGCGCGCCTTTTGCGATAAGGTCAATAATTTGATAAACTGCGTAATTCAGACCTATCTCCCTCATAACATCAGGGTGATCGGAGTACGTTTCTATCATGTTTCTGAAATCAAGTGGAATGGTAGAACCGCACATTGATTTTATTCTTGCTATGTTTTTTGCGCTTATCAGCGGCATTATGCCGGGTATTATCGGCACGGTAACGCCCATTTTGCTCGCCTCGTGGACAAGCCTGTAATAATACGAATTATCGTAAAATATCTGCGTTATCAAAAATTTTGCGCCGCGATCCTGCTTTTTCTTTAGGTTCACTATGTCGTCTTTAAGAGTATTACATTCGGTATGTCCTTCGGGATAGCAAGCCGCGCCCATGCAGAATTTACCGCCGATATATTCCATAAGGTCGGTAGCATGGGGAAAATATTTGCAGTAATCACCCTCGTGATCTACGGGTCTGTCGCCGCGCAAGGCAAGAATATTTTCAACGCCAAGACTTTTAAGCCGCTGTGTCAGGTTGTCAATATCATCGGGGCTGCTGGGTCCGCCAGTTATGTGGGCAAGCGGCTCTATGCCGATATCTTTTATACAGCCCGATATTTCAGCCGCTATGCCTGCGTTAGTGCCGCCCGCGCCGTAAGTTACGCTGATAAAATCAGGTTTCAGCTCTTTAAGACGTCTTATAGTATTTAAAAGCTCGTCCTTTTCATCGGTACTCTTTTTCGGCGGAAACACTTCAAAAGAAAGTGTGCGCTTTTTCGAGAGTATCTCGTCTATCTTCATTTTACACACCTCGTAAAACTATATTCTCTTTGCCGCTTCAAACGTTCTTTTAAGCGGTATAAATAATACAAAAACGCTCACCGCCGCACATACTGTCTGCGGCAGCATTGCAAGGAAACTGCTGTAAAAATACGCGGTGGCTGCTTCTTTGGAATATCCCATAATAAGTGGCGTTATAACGTCGTCAAGCAACGTGAACATCACAGTCATAACGGCGGCAAAGGTACAAACTGTGACTGTTTGTCTTGCGACGGCTTTCTTCATCGCCAAAACACTGAATACAAGCAGTGCGGCAAACAAAGCGCACATCACCCAAAGCAAGACCGTTACTTTATGCTTATACATTATGCTGACTTTTAAGCCTTTTATCGCTGCATAGGCGCTTACGACAAACATTGCGGCAAGCAGTATAATATTTACAAAAGGCGGTATACTGCATTTGCCCAAAAGCGCAAACACTACAGCAAAAAGTGTATAATATACAAGGTACAGCAATATCACATTCGGCACAAAGCCAAAAATGATACACCGCAGAAGTGAGAACGCAACAGCCGTAAGCACGCCGCTTTTTGCGCCGAACACAAAACAGAAAGCCGAAAACACCGCGGTCACAAGCTCAACACCCGACACAAAGCCAAGCGCATACTGCACGGCGATAAGAAGCGCGGTCATCACCGCACAGCGAGCAATTTCTTTAACGGTCATCAATATGTGGCAAGCACGATAGCATACAGTTCGCCATCTACCATAGGCAGACCCGATGCGCCGAACGATGCGCTTGCACACTCGGTACCGTCATAGTCGTATGTGCCGTATTCTGCGCTCGAATAGCTTACGCCGTCAAGTTCGGTCAAAGTGGTATATACAGCCCAGTATTCGTTCTTGTCTGCAACTGCTGTTTTGCCGTTTACAGCCTCTATAAACAGACCGTACTCACTTTGCGAACCCGTAAAGTCCAGCGCCTTTGAATCTTTAAGAGCGTTAAGAGCGTCTTCAAGGCTGCCTTCGGTAACGTTAGCCTTTATGACTACTGCATCATCAGCGGTAAATACCACCGAATACTTTTCGTCGCTTTGTGAAGAAGTTTCATTGGCTTCTGAAGATGTATCTGGTGTTTCGGAAGAAGCATCTGTAGTTGCAGCTTCCGAAGAAGTGTCTTGCGCTGCGCTTTCTTCGGTAACGGCAGCGCCGGTCGTACTGCTTACGCTATTGGTAGAGCTGTCGCCGCCCCCACAAGATGAAAGCACCAATACTGATACCGCCAAAAGTGATATTATCTTTGCAAATTGTTGTTTTTTCATGATTTTCTCTCCTTTTTCTTTTTGACAAAACAATCATACCACATTTGAAAGCAATTTGCAAGAACGATTTGCTTATACTCATATATAGGTAAAAGCTATACCGATCAATAACGAATTTGTTATGATAACTTTATTCAGTGCTGGTTCTTTGATGCATTTTTTGCAAATTCGCCAAGATCGCGCCCTTTGAGAACAAGACCCAGAAGTTCCGGAAGTTTTTGAGGAGCGCAGGCAAAGCATGGTATACCCAGCTTTGATAATTTGTTCGCCACGCTTTCGTCGTAGAAAGGCGCACCGCCGTCTGCAACAGCAAGCAGCGACACAACGGTAACTCCCGATGATTTCATTTCCCCCATTCGTCTTATCAGCGCGGCGCGGTTTCCACCCTCATAAAGGTCAGAGATCAAGAAAAACAGCGTCTTTTTCGGGTCTTCAATAAACTGCTGACAGTAAGCGACCGACTTGTCTATATCAGTGCCGCCGCCAAGTTGAAATCCATAGAGCAGATCAACCGGATCGCTGCATTTATCGGTAAGATCCACAATACCCGTATCAAACGCGACAACACGAGTTTTCAGCGTACTCATGCTCGCTAAAATACAGCTTACCACCGATGAATATATAACGCTTTCCCCCATAGAGCCGCTTTGGTCGATGTCAAGTATAACAGTCCATTTTTTTGAGGCTGAGGAAGCGGCATGCTCAAAGAAATAAAAGTGTTCGGGTACAATGGTCTTTAGCTCTGGTGAATAGTGTTTTAAATTTCTTCGGATAGTCATTTTGTAGTCCAGCGCAGAAGCTGACGGTATAGGCGAATGTTCGCGCTTGTTTACTGCGGCTGTCACTGCTCTTCGTATATCCTGCTCCAAAAGCTTGTTTATATCGTCAACTATCTTTTTTATAAACGCCCTTACGCTTTCCTTTGAGCGTTCGGGTATAGACTCTTTGAGCATCATTATAGCCGAAGCAAGAGAAATATCAGGCTCGACATTTTCAAGTATCTCAGGCTCGAAAATAAGCAGTTTAAGCCCACATCTTGTCATCGCATCATTTTGTATTATCTTTACAAGGTCTTTGTCAAACAGGCTTCTCACATCGCCCAGCCAGCGCGAAATACGAGGGTTTGACGGACCTTTGCCTGCGCCTTTTGCGCTTCCGAAACCGCCCTGTTCGCTCTTGTTATATATAGATGCAAGCGCGCTGTCCATAAGCATCTGTTCTTCCGAAAGCTGAGGCATATTCATTTTTGAAAGCCTATCACCGCTTTCCTGACCGAGGATAAGCCGCCAACGCTGCATTTGTACCTTAGTATCCATAATTTCACCTACATATTACAAGTCAAAATCAAAGTCCGAAAGTTCGTCTATCGCCTGCTGAGAGGCCTCGTCAAGCACGGCGTTCAGAACTTCGCTGACTTCTTCACCATTCAAACCCCATATCTCTCCGAGATTCTCTGCGATCGCGTCTTTTTCTCCCGATGAAAAGTCCGCAAACGCTCTGCGCAGAAAAACAAGCGCGCGTTTAAATTCCTCATCGTCAAGCTCTTTAAGATAATCGTCAAGACTCTCCCACAGCGACAGCCTTGCAATAAGTCCGTTGCGGTTTTTCATAGCAAGCCCCTCAAACCAGCCTGCGCCCAGATCGGCAGGCACACCTTTTGAAAGGCGGCGTGATACCTCCGTTTTAAGTTCGTCGTTTGACATTACATTGCGTTCAAGTAAAATTGCAGCGCAAAGTCCAGAAAGCCGCGTGTTCAGGTCGTCACGGAAAGCGACCTCCGAAAGGGCTTTCAGCCATTTATCCGTTTCAAGAAAATCATGCGCCAGCTGCGCCGCATTTATCATGTTTATCGCATCTGCAATTTCTTTAGATACATCGTCGTTGCAAATGCAGGAAGAACTCATGATAAGGCAGGCGCGGTAATAAAGCTGTTTTAATATAGGTACTATTGTTGTGCAATCGTTTTTTCGTATGTCGCCGTAGCTTATGACATTTGAAAGGCTGAACATGGTTTGTGCTATTTTTTCAAATGGTATGTTATCGGCAGCTGCCGCCTGTAGCGCTGCCACCGCATAGCTCGCAGCGCCCGACATTCCGCAGCAGAAAGCATCTTCTACGGCCTTTGCAATTACCGAAATATCTTCCTGACCCTCAACGTTTTCTTTTATCTGAAACGACGCCGCAAGCTCTACCGTGTCACCTTTAAGCGCGCTTTCAACAAGCACTATCTCGCATTCGGTAGTCCACTGTACCTGCCACATTTCAGCCCATGTCGCGTTGTCCTGCCGTGACGGCACAAGCGTTGCAAAACCAAGCTTCAAAACTCGCAGTCTGTGCAGAAAATAAGAGCGTCTTAAGTCTAAAAGCGCAGACTTTTCAGAGCTTGCCCTTAAATTTTCACGCAGATCAAGTTTCAGATCCTGCGCCGTGACCGAGCGATACTTTTCAAGTTTTAATTCTTTCAGCTGACGGTAAAAATCGTCTTGTATGCTCGTTCTCGAAACACCCTCGGGTATCTCGCCTATGGCTGTCCCTATCTCCGTATCTGCAACTGCGGTGCTTATTGCCGCAAAGCTGCCTTCACCTATGCAGGTCACCGCCGCATCGCGGATATCACGCAGCGTTGGTATTTCGCCGCCGTGCAGCTGCGAAAGTGTTCTAGCAAGCCTTAAAGCCTCTATTACCTGCGCCGATGAAGCAGCACTGCCGTTTTCGCGCATCTTTTCGGCTATTTTAGAAAGATACGCATTTGCGGCGTAAAAGCGATCATTTCGGCAAAGACCTTTCCATATAAGCTCATAATACGCAGGGGCTTTGTTGCCTGCACCGTACCCCGAGCGCGTTGACAGCCTGTAATACGAATACGGCATAAGAGTATGCAGAGACGTCAGTTTAGGGAGCTTTGGCATTTCTTCATCAGCTTCCCAAGTTTTCAGCCCCTCAACGTGATACGCACCCGTAACAACCACTATATTTTCGGGTGAAACACCGCTTTTCACCGCATTTCTGATAACAGAGCGCATATGCGTCTCGCGCAGTGTGGTCTCTTTTTCGTCATAGCCGTCTTTTTCTGAAAACTCACGAATATTCGCGCCGAAAAGGTTTGCACCTTCATGGTAAGCATCTGCATTAGCGCAATGTTCCAAGGTGCGCTCCCAGAACGTTTCATGCGAACCGTCCTCGCTTTTTTCGTCCAGAAGTTCATATACATCGGGTTTTTGCTCCGCCGAATTTTTGGAGGTCTGCTCGCTTTGCTCTTCATTATTTTCGTCTTCTGCGCTATCCTCCTGCTTTATCCTTTCGTCAGAAAGCGCAAGAAATGTTTCCGACGGCAGATCCATAAACCGCAGTTGAACGTTATGTTCACTACACCATTTTATCGCCTGATATTCGGGAGAATACTTAGCAAACGGGTAAAGTATCGTCCTTACGGGAACGCTCTGCGAATATGCAAGAACAGCAAACGGCGGACGTGTTTCTTTACGTACAATGTCTTTTATGGTATCTTCAAAATCGGACGGCGCTTCTATGATAACGAGTTCGGGGTGCTTTTCTTCTAGAAATTCACACAGAAAAAACGCACCCGCAGGCGATAAGTGGCGTATGCCGAAAAAGTTTACGCCGCTCATTCGTTAAGCTCCCTGCACGCTCTGTAAAGTCCGCTCCAGTCCGAGCCGCGCTTTTTCATAATGTTTTCAAGATATTCCTTCCAAGCTACGGTGTCTTTGTCCTCTTTGACTACCGCGCCTTGCAGTCCTGCCGCAATGTCGTCATCGGTAATGTCACCGTTTCCAAAGCTGCCTGCAAGCGCCATGCTGTTGCACAAAAGCGAGATAGCCTCGGCGGTGGAAAGCACACCGGCAGGAGCTTTTACTTTCTGTTTTTTGTCCAGCGTTTCACCTGCACGCAATTCACGGAAGATAGTGCATATCTTTTCTATGACCGCATCTTTCGGCAGAGCCGCATTGAGATCAAGACTGCCTGAAAGCTGCTCAACACGCGTTTTTACGATGTTCATTTCTTCTTCGAGTGTTTCGGGCGCAGGAAGAACCACAATGTTGAAACGCCTTTTCAACGCCGCAGACATATCGTTTACTCCCTTGTCACGCGTGTTGGCGGTTGCAATAATTGAAAATCCCTTTTTCGCAGGTACTTCCAGCGACAGTTCGGGTACGCTTATCCTCTTTTCCGAAAGCAGAGAGATCAACGTGTCCTGAACTTCTGATGCACAACGAGATATTTCCTCAACTCGTGCTATAGCGCCCTCTTCCATAGCCGTAAATACAGGGCTTTTAAGCATTGCTTCCTGCGACGGACCGTTAGCAATAAGCATAGCATAGTTCCAAGAATAGCGTATCTGCTCCTCGGTAGTGCCAGCCGTGCCTTGTATAACGCGAGATGAATTACCGTTTATAGCCGCCGTCAGATGCTCGGAAAGCCAGCT
>CANRDG010000008.1 GCA_947629275.1 uncultured Clostridia bacterium
ATTTTCAGACCTATGTGGCGTTTGGAGGAAAATATCGAAGTAAACATGGAAGAATATCTGGAAGAGACAATTCCGCCTAAAAGATATTTATACATTGACATGATAACGGGCGAGATACTGCTTTACGACGAGAGCAAGATCCACCCTGCGCTGACGGAAGAGATGATAACAAACGAAAAGAATGACCCGACTTTTTCAAGCTGGAGATAAGCATTACAGCAAGACAAAAGACCCCTGCATTGAGCAGAGGTCTTGTTTTTTACTTTTTCACAAGTTTTGCAAATTCAAGGGCTTTGCCTATATCGCCGTCAACTTTGAGCTTGCCGAATGTAAACGCTGCTACGGGGTCAAGTTTGCCGTCGATAAGCTTATTGAAGTTTGGCATGGTCATTGTAATGGCGCAATTGCGGTCGTTATACTCATAAGGCTCGATGTTTATCTTATGGTCTTTTACCTCGATATAAAACGTACCGGGGGTTATGTCGGTAAGGTTCACCTGCACGGCTAGAAAATCAGTCTGCGAGGCATCTATCCCCTCAGCCATTTTACGCAGTTTTGTCAAAAGTTCCTGCAAAGTCATTTTTATCATTCCTTAAATTTATACATAGAACAGCATTTCGCCGTATGTAGGGTAAGGCCAGTATTTTGAGCCGACAAGCGATTCCAGTTCATCGGCAGGGGTACGCAGAGCTTTCATGGCTGGCAGCACCTTATCGCGGCAGAAGCAGGCTGTTTTTTCATAGTCTGTATACGCCGAAAGCTCGTCTGCATAGGTTTTAAGCTCTTTATACGCTGCATACATCTGCGACATAAGGTCGGTAAGCTTTTTGACCGTTTCGGTCTGGTAGTCGCACGCCGCATTACAAGATGCCGCAAGCTGGGCTGTCTGCGCATAATCTCTTATGCACTCGGTAACGGCAGGGAAAATATCTTTATTTGCCATATCGAGCATAGTATTCGCTTCGATGCGGATAGTTTTTATATACTCATCGAGAAGTATCTCAACACGGGAATGTATCTCGGTTTCGGTATAAACGCCATGCCGCTCAAAAAGCTCGACGTTCTTTTTATCCGCAAAGTGAGGGAGGGCGTCTGGGGTGGTAGGCAGGTCTACAAGCCCCCTTTTCTTCGCCTCTTCTGCCCACTCTTTGCTATAGCCGTCGCCGTTGAAGATAATGGCAGAGCTTTCTTTTACGGTATCGCGTATAAGCTGTGTTATGGCTTCGTTTATATCCTGCGCGCCCTCAAGCTTATCTGCAAATTCATTCAGAACATCTGCAACTATCGTATTTATAAAGGTGGTAGGTCCTGCGACCGACAACTTTGAACCGGGTGAACGGAACTCAAACTTATTTCCCGTGAAAGCAAACGGAGAAGTTCTGTTGCGGTCGGTGGTATCTTTCACAAAGTCGGGGATTATATCCACGCCTATTTTCATGTACTGTCTGCCCGACTCGTGGTAATGCTCGCCCTTTACTATGGCATCAAGTATGGCGGTGAGCTCATCGCCGAGGAAAATTGAGATTATTGCAGGGGGAGCTTCAGAGCCGCCAAGACGGTGGTCGTTGCCTGCAGAGGCTACCGACAATCTCAACAGATCCTGATGCAGATACACAGCTTTTATAACAGCGGTAAGGAAGATAAGGAACTGCGCGTTCTCTGCCGGCGTTTTGCCTGGGTTGAGCAGGTTCACGCCTGTATTTGTAGAGAGCGACCAGTTTATATGCTTGCCCGAGCCGTTGACGTAATCGAAAGGCTTTTCGCCAAGCAGGCACTTGAATTTATGCCGTCTTGCGGTACGTTTCATTATCTCCATTGTCAGCTGGTTGTGGTCGGTGGCGATATTTGCGATACTGAAAACGGGTGCAAGCTCATGCTGCGCGGGAGCTACCTCGTTGTGCTTAGTTTTTGCAGGCACGCCCAGACGCCAAAGTTGTTCGTCAAGGTCTTCCATATACGCCTGAACGCGCATTTTTATCGTGCCGAAGTAGTGGTCGTCAAGCTCCTGCGTTTTGGGCGGTTTTGCGCCGTACAGAGAACGTGCGGTATAGATAAGGTCTTTCCTCTTTGAATACATTTCTCTGTCTATAAGAAAATACTCCTGCTCTGCGCCGACATAGGGTATTACTCTTTTTGCATTGCTGCCGAGGAGTTTTAGCACCCTTAGCGCCGCTTTATTGAGAGTCTCCATAGACCGCAGCAGAGGCGTTCTTTTATCGAGCGCATCGCCGCCGTAAGAGCAGAAAGCCGTTGGTATACAAAGCGTATGATTCTTTATGAACGCATAAGAAGTGGGATCCCAAGCGGTATAGCCTCTGGCTTCAAAGGTCGCTCTCAGACCGCCCGACGGGAAAGAAGACGCGTCGGCCTCGCCTTTGATAAGCTTTTTGCCTGAAAACTCCATTATAACGTGGGCATCGTCGGTTGGGGCTATAAAACTGTCGTGTTTTTCGGCTGTTATGCCCGTCATCGGCTGGAACCAGTGGGTATAATGCGTTGCGCCGTTTTCGACTGCCCAATCGCGCATGGCGGCGGCTATAACGTTGGCGGTTGAAATATCTAGCGATTTGCCCTCGTCGATGGTCTCTCTCAGCGCTCTGTAGACATCTTTAGGAAGACGTTTTTCCATTTCTGCGCTGTTGAAAACGTCCTTTGCGAATATTTCGGGGATATTCATAAATTACCTCCTGCATTGTGTGTTTATATTCTGCGTTACTTAAAATACATAAAAAGCTGGCACTTTATCATGCCGTTGTAGAGGTTGCGGCGTTTATCTGCTTTTTTGCCGAAGAACCTTTCAAATTCCTCGTGCGGTGAGATCACCACGCAGGGGTTGTCCTTATCGGGGTGCAGCACCTGCCCCATTTTTTTATAAAGCTCCTCCGCCTGCTTTATTTCCAACATTCTCTCTCCGTATGGCGGATTGCACAGCGTTATCGCGCCTTTTTCGGGCTTGAACCTGCTGATGTCAACATTCTCTATCTTTACACGCGAGGCAACGCCTGCTTTTTTGGCGTTTTCAAGAGAAAGGTCGGCGCACAGGGTATCTATATCAGAGCCGTGGGCGAAAAATTTACCGCTTTTGTTTATCTGCTCTTTGGCGTTTTCTCTTTCCCTGCGCCACATTTCCTGCGGAAGCTGCTGCCAGCCCTCTGCCGAAAAATGCCGCCTTATGCCGGGGGCAATCGACAGCGCTTTATACGCGCTTTCTATAAGAAAAGTACCCGAGCCGCACATGGGGTCGCACACTACACTGTCCGCTCTCACTCTTGCGAGGTCTGCGATGCCTGCCGCGAGTGTTTCTTTTATAGGCGCGCCGTTTGAACGCCTGCGATAGCCGCGCTTATGCAGCCCTTCTCCGCTTGTATCAAGAAAAATAGTTGCCACATCTTTATAGATAGAAAACCTTACTATATGCTCGCTGCCGCTTTCTTCAAGCCTTGCTTTGCCGTACTTATTTTGCAGTCTGTTGACAATTGCTTTCTTTATTATAGACTGGCAGTCGGGTATACTGGTGAGCTTTGAATGGAGCGATGAGCCTGATTTTACGGGAAAGGCGTCGTTTTTGCCTATATATTCTTCCCAGCGGATACTCTCCGCGCCGTCGATAAGCTGTGCAAAACTTTCCGCTCTGAACTGCTTTAGCACTATAAGAACTCTTTCGGCGGTACGAAGCCAAAGGTTTGCACGCGCTATCATATCACGGTCGCCCTCAAAAAAGACTTTGCCGTCGCTTACTGTGATATTTTCGCCGCCTATTTTGCTTACCTCAAATTTCAGCACGCTTTCCAGCCCGAAATGGCAGGGGCAGCAAAATGTCAGTTTATTCATAAAAACACATCCAAACACATACGCCCAAGCATAAGCCAAGGCGTATATATATCATCTGTTCTGAGTATTATTTGTCTGCGACTGGGCAGGCTTTTTGTCCTCTGCCTTTTTGCACGACTTGCACTGCTCGGGGATATTATCAGACTTATAATAGCCCGTCGCTTTTGAAGTACAATTCGGCGATGCTATAAGACCTGTTTTAGTGCAGTATTCCAGCTGCTGGACATTATTATCGGGCTTAAAGCTCTTGTTAGGTGAGCTGTCGGCTATCTCGCCAAAGACATTTTTCCATATCTTTGCGATATTCTGATACTTGGACATATCAATTATCTCGGGGTTTTCATAGCCTATCCAGATTCCGCTGACATAGTCGGGCGTGCAGGCAACAAAGGTAAGGTCTTGCCAGTTTTCGGAAGTGCCTGTTTTTGCTGCGACTTCGACTGTATCGAGATTTGCAGCAGCGCCTGTGCCGTTAGGACCTTCGACTACCTGAGTCATCATTCTGTTCATAACATACGCTGTATCAGAGCCTATTGCAGCAGTACCATAAGCGTTATGGTCATAGATGACTTTATCTTCTCGGTCTGTTATACGCGAAACGAACGTATGACCATAATACATACCGCCGTTACCGAATATCTCATACGCGGAAACCAGCTCTGAAAGATACATACCCCTTGTAAGTCCGCCGACAGTCATAGGCGCATACTGAATATCACTTCTGCCTGCGTCGTCCATAGCGACAAGGGTACTTATACCTAATGAGCCTTGCAGGAAGTTGAAACAATACTGCGGAGTAAGCTTTCTAACTATCTGCGCAGCGCCCGTATTTGTAGATTCTTCTAGCATTTTCGCGACTGTCATATTACTTTTTGTCCAGTGGGGATCGTCGTCTCCATACTCGGAATAGTTCTTCGGGAAAAGCTGCTGTTTATCGCTGCCCTCGGGAGCGAGGTCTATAGGTTCATCTTTAAGGAGCGTAGACCATGTTACGAGGTCCTGATCTATTGCAGGAGCATAAGCAGCTATCGGCTTTATGGTAGAGCCGGGCGATCTTGCTGCCATGGTGGCATTATTCCAGCCGCGGACATTAGTCTTCTCTCCCCTGTTGCCGACTACCGCAAGCACATTGCCGCTGTAGTCGATACATATAAACGAACTGAGCAGTTCATCGTCTTCAAAATTATACGACTGGAAGTTGCTGTCGTCAAGGTACGCTTCCTCAAGCTTTTGCTGCATATTAAGGTCAACGGTGGTATATATCTTATAGCCGCCGCTGTAGAGACGCTCGTTCGCAGTGTCGTAGTCTATGCCGTAAGTTTCCATTATCTCTTCGACCGCCTGATTTATTGCGGCATCTACATAATAAGATGATATTGACGACTGCGAGGTAAGCGCTTCGCCCTCGGTAGAGTAGTTTATATCGCCGACTATAACGAGCGATTCAAGGTCTGCGAGAGCCTGATAATACTCATCAGACGAAATAGCGCCGTTTTCAAGCATTGCGCTTAGTATATACTTAGCTCTGTCGCGGTTTTCCTCTATATTATAGTAAGGGTTGTTTTCGGTAGGCGACTTGACTATTGCGGTAAGCGTTACAGCCTGCGCGAGAGTAAGGTCTTTGCAGTCTTTTGCAAAATAGAAATTGCTGGCTGCCTGCACGCCGTTGAAGTTATAGCCCTCGGCTCTGCCAAAGAATGTAACATTAAGGTACGCTTCCAGAATATCGTCCTTTGAATAAGTTCTTTCGGTATTTATAGATCTGAATATCTCCCTTATCTTTCTTGTAACGCCTTCAACGCCGTTGGCGGCATCGTCGTGGGTGATATTCTTTATAGTCTGCTGTGTGATAGTCGAACCGCCCTGCTGACCCTCATATATAGGTATGAAGATATTTACGAACGCACCGAAAGTACGCTTGAAGTCAACGCCGTCGTGGTCATAAAACCTTTCGTCCTCAGAGCAGACGACGGCATCTATCATATATCTTGAAATATCTTCAAGGTCTGTCCATATCATTCTGTCGCCCTCAGACGAAAGAGTATAGTACACTTCCCACTGCTCGTTAGTGCCGTTATAGTCGGGGTTGGGGGCGAGTATTCTTGAAGTATAGGTAAGGTTTATATCTTCAAGTGAGACATAATCCGAAGTTGAATCGGAAAAGTAATTTAGGACATAGATAGTTATCGCCGTAACAAAGACCGAACCTGTTATGACGATTATAAGTATTAGCGAACAGAGCAGTGTACCCAGCACGCTGCACGTTTTGCTCACTGTTCTCATTATTTTTTTGCGCTTTGCGCTTTGATATTTTTTATTCTCCATTTTATCGCCTTTCAGACATTTCCGAACTGTTATTATTTTGCCACCCACGGCAAAAATATTCGGAACGCCTATAATATTAGCCTGAAAATAGAAAGGGGGACGCAATATACGCCCCCTAAGCTTAAAGAATTATTCCTCTGCCGTATCTGCCGCGGTATCTTCCTGCTGCTCTGTCTCTACCTCTGCCGGAGCTTCTGCCTCGGCTTCCTGTGTAGTATCCTGTGCTTCTTCAGCAGTTTCCTGTGTTTCTTCAGCCGTCGGTTCGTCGGGGAGAAGCGCTCTTATCGAGAGGCTGATACGATGTGTATCGCTGTTTATCTCGGTGATCTTTACCATTACTTTATCGCCGACTTTCAAAACGTCGCCGACACTGTTTACTCTGGTATTTGCGATCTGCGAGATATGGATAAGACCGTCAACGCCCGGTATAACCTGTGCGAACGCGCCGAACGATGTAAGCGAAACAACGGTAACTTCTATATCCTGTCCCACCGCATAGCTTTCAACGAACTTATTCCACGGGTTGTCGCTTTCCTTTTTATAAGAGAGGGCGATCTTGCCGTTCTCGGCGTCTATATCCTTAACGAAAACTTCTATCTCGTCGCCTATTGAAACGACATCGGAGGGGTGTTTTACTCTCTGCCATGAAAGGTCTGGCTTTCTTACAAGACCATCAATACCGCCGAGGTCAACGAACACGCCGTAGTCTGTTATTGACTTGACTATACCCTTTACGGTATCGCCTGCCTGAGTATTTTCAAAGAACTTGGCTCTTGCAGCCGCTCTTGCTTCCTTGGCTACGGCTCTTATAGAACCAACGGCTCTTTGTCTGTTAGCCTGCACTTCCAGCAGTTTGAAGTCAACTTCCTTTTTCAGAAGCTCATTCAGGTCGTCGTCGCGCCTTGCGGTGGCCTGAGATGCGGGAACGAACACTCTTACTCCGTTATAATTGATAGTTACGCCGCCCTTGACAACGTTTGTTACAACGCCTTTGAGCACCCTGCCCTCGTCATAGGCAGTCTGCACTTCTTCAAAGCCCTTTGCGGCATCTACTTTCTTCTTTGAAAGAGTGACCATGCCTTCCTGATCGTTTGTTTTGAGCACGAGAAGCTCTACCTCCTCGCCCTCCTTTACGATGTCCTCAGGCTTGGCATTTGCGTCAAACGTAAGTTCATCAGCGGGAACAAAGCCCTGCTGCTTTGTACCGAGATCCACGAATGCACCCTTGGCGTTTACACTCAGAACAGTACCTGTCACTTTCTTTCCGATATGTATAGGCTTCAGGGAATTCTCCATTTCCTCTACCCAATTGAATCCCTCATCATTCATAATATCACTCATTGTCTGTTGTACCTCCTTGATTATATAAGCCGGTGTCGATGCTCCGGCAGATATCCCTATATTAGCGGCATCTGAAAAATTTATGCCGTATAGTTCTTGTGCATTTTCTATGAGAAACGTTTTACAGTGTTTCTCACATATTTCGGCGAGTTTATGGGTATTTGAGCTATGCTTACCGCCGACAATAAGCATAATGTCGCTTTTTGCGGCTATTTCGGCTGCCTCTTTCTGCCGCTGTTCGGTCGCGCTGCATATAGTATCGAACACTGTGGCGTTTTTAAGCTTTTCGTCTATTACCTGACGGCAACGCTGCCACATTTCGGTATTGTACGTTGTCTGCGAAAGCACTGCGACTTCCTTTTCCGCCAGTCCATGCTCGTCTATAAGCCTGACAAGCTCGTCGGCATCTGAAAATACATAAGGCTTTGCAGTGCAGTGGTCGGCTATCCCTTTTACTTCGGGGTGATCCTTATCCCCTGCTATCAGCACGGTTTTGCCGCCTGCGCTTTGGTCATACGCCGCTTTATGTATCCTTGCGACGAACGGACAAGTGGCATCGACTATTTCGCAGCCTTTTTCTTCAAGCTGCTTATAGACCTGTTTGCCCACGCCGTGCGAACGAATTATCACTTTCATATCGGCCGTGGCTTCGTCGGGTAAATTTATGACCGACACACCTTTGGCTTCAAGTTTGCTGACGACATCGTTATTATGGATAATAGGGCCGAGGGTGGTCACCTTACGCCTACTATCTAAACTATTATACACTATTTTTACGGCTCTGTCTACACCAAAACAAAAACCTGCGGACTTTGCAACGAAAAATTTACAATTTGTTAACATTTGCGTCCACCATAGAGGCAATACTGCCCATGATCTTATCCTTTACAGATTTCATATCGCGGATATTTGCGCTTTCAAGTTTTAGCTCCTCGGGGCTTATCGGTTTGCCGTAAGAGACTATGACTTTTTGTCTGAATTTAAGTTTTTCGCCTTTGAAAGATATTGCGAGAGGTATTACGGGTACTTGTGCGAGTGCGGCTATAAGCGCTACGCCCGTTTTGCCTCTGCCGAGTTTGCCGTCTTTAGAGCGCGTACCCTCGGGATAGATAACAAGGTTTCTGCCCATTTCAAGTCGTTTAACCGACTCTTTTATAACGCTCGTATCGCCGCTGCCTCTGACTACAGGGAACGCGCCTAGGAAAGTTATCAGCCATTTGAAAAATATATTTCCCTTAAAAAGCTCTTCCTTTGCCATAAAGCTGCACGGCACGCGTATTCTCATTGCGGCGAACACGGGGTCACGGTAACTGCGGTGGTTTGAAGCTATGATATGCGAGCCTGTTTTCGGCAGGTTCTCTAATCCTTCATAGACTATATCGAACTTTATCTTATAAATAATAAAGAGTATCCACCTGACTATTCCATAGAAAAATAGCTTTATAAAGCCTATTTTTTTAGGGTCAGTGACGGGCTTTATATCATTAAGGTCTATAAGCTCGCGGCGTGATGATGCCTTCTTCTCCTTATCTTTACGCTCTGCGAGTTTTTTATTGACTACATCTGAAATTATCTGCACCGACTGCTGCAAATCATAATTCGTGGTATCCACTTCAACTGCATCATCTGCCTTTTTAAGGGGCGCTATGTCGCGGTGGCTGTCGTTATAGTCGCGCTGATTTATATCTTCAAGCACCTGTTCATAGGTGGAACTGTCACCGGCAGCCTGTAGCTCTTTAAAGCGGCGCATGGCTCTTTCTTCTGCCGAGGCGGTGAGGAAAATTTTAACGTCGCAGTCGGGCAGCACCACTGTTCCTATATCCCTGCCGTCCATTACGGTGTCGTAACGCTTGGCTAAGTCGCGCTGCATGGAGAGCAGAAACTCTCTTACCGCAGGCACAGCCGAAACTTTTGACGCGCACATTGAAACTTCGGGGGTACGCAGCAGAGAAGTTACGTCCTCGCCGCACAGCATAACGTGCTGAAAGCCCTCGACAAATTCTATGTTTATCTTTATCTCGGGGAGCTTTTGCGCCACTGCCTCATCGTTTTGTATATCGACTTCGCCGCGCAGCATATACAGTGCGACCGCCCTGTAAAGCTCGCCGGTATTGACATATATATACCCCATTTTTTCAGAGAGCATTTTGGCTATTGTTGATTTTCCTGCCCCTGAAGGGCCGTCAAGCGCAATATTTACACCCATAGTTATCCTCCGTTATTTTTTATGCTTTCGGCGCAGGCATACGCCGTTGAAAACGCTGTTTGCAGGTTAAAACCGCCTGTATACGCATCTACGTCCAGCACCTCGCCGATAAAGTAAACGCCCTTACACAGCCTTGACTGCATAGTCTTCGGGTCTATTTCCTTAACGTTTACTCCGCCCCTTGTGATTATAGCTTCTTCTATCGGTCGAAAACCGTCGATATAAAGTCTGAAACATTTTAAAAGGTCAACAAGGCGCGCCCTTTGCTCTTTGGTGACGGAATTTACCTTTGTTTCGGGCGGTATGCCGCTGCGTTTTATTATGACGGGTATCATTGACGACGGCAGCAGTCTACCGAGAGAATTTGCAATATCGCGGTTTTTCTCCTGCGAAAAGTCACGCAGTATACGCGCATCGAGCTGCTCTTTTGAAAGTGCCGGCTTTAAGTCTATATCGGCGCAATATCTGTCTTTTTCCATAGTTTGTATATGCGAACTTGCCGACAGTGTTAAAGGCCCCGAAATACCGAAATGGGTAAAAAGCATCTCGCCCATTTCTTTGTAAAGCGTTTTATTCTTTTTAATATCTGTAAGAGATAAAGTGACATTTTTCAGCGACAGACCCATCATCTGCGCCGCCTCGCTGCCCTTTGTTATAAGCGGCACAAGCGCAGGGGCAACATCTGTAACGGTATGCCCAAGCTTTTGCGCCAAGACATAGCCGTCGCCCGTAGAGCCTGTGGCAGGGTAGCTTTTGCCGCCTGTGGCTATCACAACATTTTTTGCAAAATGGGTATCTTTATCGGTAACAACTATCTTTGTGCCGTCTTTTAAAACTATATCTTTAACATTCTCTTTAAGCACGCGCACGCCAAAGCGTTTCATTTCGTGCTGCAAGGCATTTACTATGGTCGCGGCTTTGTCGCTTACGGGAAATACCCTGCCTCCGCGCTCGGTTTTAAGCTCAACGCCGAGATCTTCAAAAAATTTCATTGTATTCTTCGGCGAGAAATTATAAAGCGCGCTATACATAAATTTTGGGTTGCGCGGAATATTTTTAATGACCGTATCTGCATCGCAGTTGTTGGTAACGTTGCATCTTCCCTTGCCTGTTATCATCATCTTTTTGCCTGTGGAAGAATTTTTCTCAAGCACTGTACATTCAACGCCGCCGCGGGCTAAACACACTGCACAGAACATTCCAGCCGCTCCGCCGCCGACTATCAACGCACTGCTGCTCATTTGCTGTCCTCATCGCCGCTTTTGGCAGGCTCATATACCTCAAACTCGCGCCATATTTCCTCTAGGCGTTCCAAATTTCGGGTAACGGTATCGCTGCAACGTCTTGAAACGGCTACGATAAGCGCATTTATAACACTGAGCGGCGCAACCAGCGAATCTACAAAAGAAGCCATATCGCTTTTTGCGAAAAGGTCATAATCCGAAAACTGTGTGAGCGGTGATGAAGCGCAGTCTGTAATAGCTACGACCCCTGCGCCGCGCGAATGTGCATAACGTATAGCCTCTATGGTCTGTCTTGAATAGCGTGGGAACGAAATTGCGATAAGCACATCTTTTTCATCAATTCGCAGTATCTGCTCGAAAAGCTCGCTCCTTGTGGAGGCGTGCACCAGTTTTACGCGCGGAAAGATAAGGTTGAAATAGTGGCTGAGAAACTGCGCCAGTGATGCGCTGCTCCTCGCGCCTATTATATATATGGTATGGCAGGAGGATATTCTGTCCACCGCCATGTTGAAGTCTTGTCTGTCGGTCTCGTCTAAAGTATGACGTATCTGCTCAATGTCGTGATGCAAGACCGCATCGAGTATATCATCGTCGCCTATTTTGTCGGAGGCTATCTCTATTCTCTGCACGGAGGTCAGCTTGCTTCGCATAAGATCCTGCAAGGCTGTCTGCAATTCGGGGTAGCCGTCAAAACCCAGCTCAGATGCAAATCTTACCACTGTGCTTTCGCTTACGCCCACCGTTTGACCGAATTTCAGCGCAGTCATGAACGCGGCTTTGTCGTAATGCTCCCTGATAAAGTCGGCTATTGTTTTCTGACCTTTCGACATCTGAGGATACTTGTTGTCAATAAGCTCCAAAAGGTCGCTGCCTGTCTGCATTTTAAAGACTTCCTCTCACTTTTTTATAAGTCTGTCAGCTTTATGTTTAATGCTTTTTCTGCGTGCGGCGGTGGCAGCTTTATCTTTTCTGACTTCGCCGTCAAAACGCAGCATATCGCCCTCTCTGATAATCGGCGGCAACACACTTTTTTCAAGATACAAAGCCTCGCCGCTCTCGCTTAAAAGCTTTACCTTGCCGTCGCATATCTCGGAAACTGAATATATTTTACTGCTCTCATTTTCCATAGTTTACATCTTCTTTTTCGCACTGAGCCGTCAGACTGTCGCCGTCTGTACGAATAACAACGCTGCCGTTTATGTCGGTGCGGTAAATACGTTTACAATGCTTTTCCAGCCGCGAAAGAGCCGCTTTTGTGGGGTGACCGTAATCGTTGCCCACGCCGACTTCTATAACGGCATATTCAGCGCCTACGGCAGACAGAAATTCATCACTGCAAGAGCCCGAAGAACCATGGTGACCCACTTTAAGCACATCTGCCGAAACATCAAAACCGCTTTGCAGAATATTTTGCTCCTCGGCACTTTCGGCATCGCCCGTAAACAGGAAAGAAACGTTTTTATACACAGCTTTCACGCACAGCGAATAATCGTTGAGGCTTTCATATTCTTCATCAAAACTTTGCGGAAGTATATGTATCTCACAGCCGCCAAGCTCCAAGGTTTCTTCTTTTGCGGTGTAAACCTGCGCGCCCAGCCTTTCGGCGGTATCTAAAAAATCTTCATAGACGGTATTAGTCGGGATAAGCGCGTCGGGAATATCCGGCATTATCACCTTGTCAACTTTTACATACTCTAAAACATCGGCTGCGCTGCCCATATGGTCGGTATGCTGATGAGAAATTATCAAATATTTGAGCTTTTCTATCCCCTGCTGAGAAAGATACCCTTTTACTTTTGAAGCCATATCCTGCTCGCCGCAGTCAATAAGGCACGCCTCGCCGTTGCAGACTATAAGTTCGCAGTCGCCCTGACCTACATCTACAAAATGTACTGAAAGATCGTCGTTTACAGGCTTTTCAGAAAGTCTGAAAAATGCTGACATCTGACTGCCGGTTATAACGCCGAAATGCAGCAGCGCCTGTACCGTCAGCACGGCAGCTACGACTATTATACCTATTGCGGCATGGAGTTTATGCGCGCCGCTCTGCTCGGAATTTGGGCGTTTCATTCGCGCATTGCCTCGCGCTCCTGCCACTGCGAGATAGTCATTTTGACCTCGCGCGGCTTTGCGCCCACGGCAGGACCTATTATGCCCATAGCCTCCATATTGTCCATTATTCGTGCGGCTCTGGCATAGCCGAGATTGAGCTTTCTTTGCAAAAACGACGTTGAAGCCTGTTGATTCTCGACCACGACTTTTATTGCCGCTTCAAGCATATCGTCGCCCTTGGGGGAGTCAATATCAAAGTCGGCCTGAGGTTTTTCGCCCTTGGGAACGGGGATATTCTTTTCTATGCCGTCAAGGACTTCTTCGTCATAAGTTGCGGTCTGCTGATTTTTAAGGAAATTCACGACCGCTTTTACTTCGGAAGTGCTGACATAGCTGCCCTGGATTCTCTTAGGTTTATCGAGACCAACAGGTTTAAAGAGCAGGTCGCCGTTGCCGAGAAGCTTTTCAGCGCCGCCCTCGTCAAGAATTATACGTGAATCGGTATTATTTGAAACTTTGAGCGCAACTCTCGAAGGCATATTCGCCTTGATAAGACCCGTAACTACGTCTACACGCGGCGACTGCGTTGCGATTATAAGGTGCATACCTGCGGCTCTTGCCAGCTGCGCGATACGGCATATAGAGTCCTCGACCTCGCGGGCGGCCGCCATCATCAGGTCGGCAAGCTCGTCTATAACTATAACTATATGCGGCAGTTTTTCCATGCCGTCTGTCTGCGAAGCAAGCTTGTTATAATCGTTGAATTCACGAACCGAATTATCGCTGAAAAGGCTGTATCTTCTTGTCATTTCCGTGACCGCCCAGCCAAGCGCACCTGCCGCTTTTCTCGGCTCAGTTATAACGGGTGCGATAAGGTGCGGTATGCCGTTATATATAGGAAACTCGACCTGTTTCGGGTCTATCAGCATGAGCTTTACTTCGTCGGACGTGGCACGGTAGAGTATGTTCATTATGATAGAGTTTGTGAACACTGATTTACCCGAACCTGTAGTGCCTGCTATGAGCAGATGCGGCATTTTGCGTATATCGCCCATAACTATGCTGCCCTCGATATTCCTGCCGACCGCAAAACACAGTTTGCCTTTTGCATTGCGAAATTCTTCGCTGTCTATGAGTTCTTTAATCGAGACCGTTTCTCTTGTGGTGTTGGAAAGCTCTATCCCCACTGCCTGTTTGCCGGGGATAGGGGCTTCTATTCTTACGCCCTCTGCGGCAAGGTTAAGAGCTATATCATCGGCAAGATTGGTTATCTTTGAAACTCTTACGCCTGCGGCAGGCTGCAATTCATACCTTGTTACCGACGGTCCGCGGCTTATGCCTACCACCCTTGTCAGCACGCCGAAGCTTTTAAGCGTTTCAACCAAAGTTATTGCACGCTGCTGGCTCTCTGCATCGGTTGCGGAAGAATTGACCTTTTTAGCAGCATCTTCCAAAAGCGATATCGGCGGCAGCTGCTGCGGTTTTTCGACCTTTTTATTATCAAGGAAAGACGACTGACCGCTGGGGTCAAAATACATTTCATCTTCCTCATAAACGGGTTCTTCGGTAGAACGGTCGATAAGCTCCTGCATTTCCTTTGCCTGCTCTTCAATTGCCGAAAAATCAGGCTGAGTTATATCATCACTCGTAACGGAAGACTTACCTTGTTTACTGCCTTCCCTCGAATCGCGCAGCTTGTCCACCTCTTCAAAATAGTCTTTCTTGGGTGGCTTTGGTCCGAAAGGTCTTGGCGGAAGAATAATATTAAGGTCTTCGGTCTGATCCAGTTCATCGACCGATGTAAATCCTTCATATCCCATATCCGCCATAAAAACGTCGTCGTTCTCGTCGTCAAGGTCTTCGGTATAATATTTTGCAATATCTACACGCTTTTTCTTGTTTTCTTCACGGGTTACCTTCTGCTCGGTCTTCGGCTGTTCTTTTACGGGTATAGCACGCACACTGCGGTCTGCGCCCTCCTCATTCAAGGCCTCATAAATTGCTTTGAACGGCTTTGATACCACTCTCCACACCTGCGGCAATGTCCAGCCGGAAAGCATAAAGAAGAAAAACATTGTCAGCAGTATTATTATAATAGTAGCGCCGACACGCTTGAACACTTTCAGCAGCAAGCCGCCGAATATAACGCTCATAACGCCGCCGCCTTTTCTGTTCACGCCGTCTCTGTAAAGCCCCTTTATCATAAGTCCTGCGGTCTTGCCGTTCACGCTGCCGACGGTGAGTATCTGGAAAAGACCGCTGAAAAGCAGTATTACCAAAACGCCCTGAATGAGCTTCATTATAACGTCGTTGCGCGTTTTTTCGGTGGCTATCATTATTGATATGTATATTACGAGCGGCGCGTATATTATTGCCGAACTGCCGAACATTCCCCATGTAAAGTCATGCAGAGTAGTCCAGAATCCTGCGCCTTTTATTAATGTTATAAAGACTGTAAGCACGCCGTAGAAAAACAGTATAAGCGACAATCTTCGCCTTTTTTCGGCAGTAAAACCGGCATCTGCTGTCTTGTTTGCGGCAGCAGACTTTTTGCCAGAAGCTGCCGACGGCTTTGCAGACGAACGCTGCGATGCCGTTTTTTTCTGCTGAGTCATTGCATCAGCCGTCCTTTCATTTGTACATCTTTCTTTTATATATTTATAATTACGGGCGCACCCGTTACGACTTCGTATATTGAAACGCCTATGACTGCGAGACCCAGTATCAGCGTATATATTGCAAAGATCTTGAATTTATTGCTTTTGAGCAGCCATGATACCATTTTTATAGACATAAGACCCACTATTGCAGCGACCACAAAGCCTACCACGAGGCTCAACGGGTCAAATGAAACGTTTGATTTTACTGCGTCTGCCGCTTCGAGCAGACCGCCGCCAAATATTGCAGGTATGCCGAGAATGAATGCATATCTGACTGCTGTATCTCTTGAAAATCCGCACAGCAGACCCGAAGAAATCGTTGAGCCCGAACGCGACACGCCCGGCAGCAGTGCAACGCCCTGAAACGCTCCTACCACCAGTGAGTCTTTAACTGTTATATCTTTAGGCACTTTCTTGCCGTTGCAGAATCTGTCTGACAAAAACAGGATAAGCGATGTATACAGAAAGCAGAAACCCTCTACCATTACGCTGCTGTCCTCGCTGACGCCCTCAAAAAAGTCTTTGAAGAAATAGAACGGTATCAGCACGGCGGTAGAGAATATCAGCATGAAGATGAGCCTGCGCTCGCCGTTCATCTCTTTCCACTTAAATCTGCCTTTGAAAACGTCTCTGATAAGCGCGCCGAGTTCCTTTATCAGCGCCCATATGGTATCGCGAAATGCTATTATTACCGCCAGAAGCGTACCCATATGCAGAAAGACCGACAGCATCAGCGCGCCCTCGCCGCTTTTCCCTGTAAAATGCTGATAGAGCGACAGATGTCCCGAGCTGGAGACCGGCAGAAATTCCGTCAGCCCCTGTATTATCGCCTGCACTATCGTATTAAGAATGTCCATATTCTGCTCCTCTCAGTTGTCTTTATCTTTTATCTGTTTATCTGTTAAGCAAGTTAAGATATTCATAAGGGTCGGTAGAGAAAAAGTCATCAGCCGCCTTTATATTATTATTTTCACAAAAAACATCTTCAAGTGAAATTATCGTATACAGCATATCAGTACACCTTCGGTTCGCTCTCGATAATGTGATAGAGACATTCTATCGCCTGCGAAAGTCCGCCAAGTTCGTCTATAAGCCCCTCTTTTACAGCGTCTTTTCCGTCCAGCACCGTACCTACGTCCATTACAAGTTCTCCGGTAGTCATCATCAGCTGGCGGAAACGCTTTTCTGTAATGCGCGAATTTTCGGTGACGAAGCGCACTATTCTTTCCTGCATTTTATCAAAATATGAAAGCGTTTGCGGAATACCCAGCAGTGTGCCGTTCATACGCACGGGGTGTATAGTCATGGTGGCAGTCGGCACGATAAACGAGCGCTTTGCACACACGCTTAACGGCACGCCTATAGAATGTCCTCCCCCGACGACCAGCGAGACTGTCGGAGTTTTCATGCTTGCGACAAGTTCTGCAATTGCAAGTCCTGCCTCGACGTCGCCGCCGACGGTATTGAGTATTATTACCAGTCCCTCGATAGAAAGATCCTGCTCAATGGCTACAAGCGCAGGTATTATATGCTCATATTTTGTGGTTTTATTTTGTGGAGGGAGTATATAGTGTCCCTCGACCTGACCTATTATGCTAAGGCAGTGGATAAGGTGCTTTGCGTTGTGCGAAATTACCTCTCCGACCGATTCTATGCGCTCTATATCCTCGTTTTCCCCGCAGGTGTTACATTCGTTTTCTTTACACATTATATCGCCCCTTTTCACGGATTATTCTAACCTTTCGGGGCGAAAATATGCTTTTGGCGCACTTTTGCTAATTCACCAACTTATATTATAACACAAAACGAAAAAAAGTCAAGCCGTACAAAACAAAAAACAGATGCGCTATACATCTGTTTTTATTTAAGTATTCAAGCGTTTTTGCAGTTTTTGCAGCCGTCAAGCATCTCGCTTATGCTTTCTATCTTCATGTTTTCATCGGCAAGATGCAGCTTTTTTACGTCGCCCGACAGTTTTTCATCGTCAAGCACAAACTCAGCCTTTTCTATGCCTTTCATCATCGCAAGAAAAAGTATACTGCGGTAAATGCCGTCAGCAAGCATAAGGCTGTCATACTTTGCATAGCGAATGACCACCGACATTTTATCAAAGTCTATATAATATACGCCAAATCCTGTCACTTTGTCCTGCTCGGTTGCTTCGGAAACACTGACGGTATCGCTTTCAATGCCGAGTTTATTTATAATATCGCTGTAGTTTTCGATGTGTCTTGTCTGCAATATCTGTAGCATTACCGTTTGCCTCCGTTCGATCTTTTCTGTGCCGCAGCTCTTAGCGCCCTTACCTCTTCGGAAGTAAGTTCGCGGTAGCTGCCGGGCTTTAGCATACCAAGCTTTACAGGGCCTATCGCGGTACGCTTCAGCCTAGCGACTTCAAGCCCCACGGCCTCGCACATTTTACGTATCTGGCGGTTCTTGCCCTCGCGTATCACCATTTGCATAACGGCTCTTTCAGGTTCGTTGGTAAGCACCGTAACGGTACACGGAAGCGTTCTGCCGGTATCTATAACAACGCCCTCGGACAGTTTGACTACCGTTTTATCTGTAAGCATGGAGCGCACTGTTACCCTGTAAGTTTTGGTAACGTGGTTTGATGGGTGCATTATCTCGTTTGCAAAGCTGCCGTCGTTTGTCAAAAGCAAAAGCCCCTCCGACTGCTTATCCAGCCTGCCTATAGGGTAAACTCTTGTTCCGACATCTGCGACAAGGTCGGTAACGCACTTCCTGTCAAGCTCGTCGCTTGCTGTGGTTATATATCCGCGCGGTTTATGCAGCATTATGTACACAAACTGCTTTTTGCGCTCAACATATATCCTTTCGCCGTCAACTGTTATAATATCTTTCAGTGGGTCTGCCTTGTCGCCGAGAGAACATGGTCTGCCATTGACTTTTACTTTACCTGCCGCTATATGCTCCTCTGCCTTTCTGCGTGAGCAATACCCTGCATCTGAGATTATCTTCTGTATTCTTACCTTTTCCATGACTTTTTTGCCGTCCTTTCTCGCGTCCCCGCGATGTAAAAAATAAAATATGTAAGGGAGACTTTGCTCCCCTTTCTAGCTGTGAATAAACTCCTCAAGCTTGTCTTTCAGCTTATCCATAGCACTCTGCTTTTCGGTTTTCTTCATCTCTACATACTCGTTTGAGCATATATCGCAGACGTACACTGTATCTTCGCCGAGCGTGAAGCGTATCTCGCCGACCTTCTCCCCTGCCGCGATGGGCGCATACACAAACTTTGGCAAAATGACTTCGCTTTTAACTTTGTCAGCCTCGTTTGCATACAAGGTGACCGACGGTTCGCCCACCACCGAACACATGACGTTGGGCGTTTTGCCACCGACTACGTTTAGTGAAAACGCGCGGTAATCGCACTCGGGCGAGACGTTTACAAGCTGAGAAAAGCCGAAATTCAACATACGGTTGTGATCCTGCCAGTCGTTGGGTGCGCCGAGTGTCACACAGATAAGCTTTACGCCGTTTCTTTCACAGCTTGAAATAAGGCATCTGCCTGCTTTATCCGTAAAGCCCGTTTTAACGCCGTTCACGCCCTCGCAGGTATCAAGCAGCTTATTGCTGTTAGAAAGCCAGCGCTTATACGGTGGGTTGCCGTATTCAAGGCAGGCGGAAGATGACGAGGCTATCTCTGCAAAAGTTTCGTTCTTCATGCACTCACGCGCGAGCATAGCCATATCGTATGCCGTGGAATAGTGGTCGTCGGTGTAGTCGTCAAGACCCGAAGGCGTTACAAAGTGGGTATCTGAGAGACCCATCTGCTGCGCGCGTCTGTTCATCATGGCGACAAAATTTTCAACGCTGCCTGCAACTTTTACAGCGGCTGCGTTGGCGGCATCGTTACCGCTTGGCAGCAGCATACCATAGCAAAGTATGCGCTTTGTGACCAGATCTCCCTCTACAAGCCCCATTGACGAGCCCTCGACCTTGATAGCCTCGCTGTCCACTTTAAAATAGTCGTCAAGGCTGCCGCTCTCTATACACAAAAGCGCGGACATTATCTTGGTGGTGCTTGCCATTTGGCGGCGTTCATAGGCGTTTTTTTCAAATATCACCCTACCGCTTTCAGCCTCGATAAGCACTGCCGACTTTGCCGAAATATCGCTTTCACCAAAAGCTTCAGCCTTACCGACGGGATACAGCCCGACAATAAGGCATACGCTCAATATTACTGATAATATGCGTTTCATTTTGTTCTCCCTCAATATATTATTTATTGTTATAATGTGAAGAAGTTTACAAAACGATACGCAGATAGATCTGGAAATTATTCCTCGTCAGAATTTTCAGCTTTTTCAGCCTTTTTCTTATCGAGGAACGCAGTTACCTTGTCAATGGCCTCGGGTATCATATTGATAGCGGCGTTCTCTTTAGAGGCGTTTACAGTCATTTGCAGCAGCTTTACCTCGCCGTCGGTAATGGCTATAAAAGCAAGTGGATTTATGGTTATTCCTGCGCCAGAGCCGCCGCCGAAGCAGTCCTTAGCCGAACTTGTAGGCAGGTCACTGCCGCCCGATGCAAACCCCAGAGATACCTTAGACACGGGGATTATGGTGGTATGCTCGTTTACGACTATAGGCTTGCCGACCACGGTTTCGCAGTCTGCCATTGCCTTTATTTTTTCCATTGCAGTACCTACCAGACTTTCAAGATGTTGTTCACTCATTTGTTAACAGCTCCGTTCCATTAGATTTTAATTTTGCCTTTTCTTCTTTTTCGCGGCGCTTGCGTTCTTTGCGCGCCTTTATCTTTTGAGGTATCCATATCCTCAGAAAGTTCACACCTGTACAAAACGCTATGGCTATCAGTGCGCTGGGTCTTACCATTACGACCGTTGCCGCATAATATTCAAAAGCGTTTTCGTTGAATTTACAATAAACTGCGACATTCTTTGCCCTTACTGTAAATATGCTGTCTATCAGCGAAACGCCGTTGCTCACCACCGCGCTTAATTTTCCGTAAGCCATTGCGGCGTCGTATGCGTCCTCTTTGCCGCTTACAAGGCGAATATCGAGCTTTGTAAAACGTATAGTTTTCAGTATTTTTTTAACTGCTTTCCACGCCATAGGTACATACGGCTTTGCCATATTTATATAGCGTTTTACCTTGGCAAGACCGCCCTCTTTATTTGCCTTCTCGGCTTTCTTGGCGGCTTTTTCAGCTTTCTTTTGCTCTTTTAGTTCTTTTTTCTGCTCTTTGGTGAGCTTTACCTTTTCGGGCTTGGTTTCTTCTGTATCTTCTATATCTTCCGTATTTTCTGTATTTTCGATATTTTCGGTATCCTGCGTTTCTTCCTGCTCGTCTGCCAGATTTGCCTGCTCTATCATCTGCTCTATTTGCTCGTCGGTAAAGTCTGCATCAGACGGCGGAGACTTTGATTTTTTCTCTTTCTTCGGCTTTTTTTCTTTGCCCTTGTCTTTTTTTGGTCGCGGATATATCTTTATAAAAAGCCACTTTATCTCGATAACGGGCTTCTCTCCGCTTTGGGCGCACAGTTTAACTTTAACTGAAAAATGGAGCAAAATAACGATGAGCGCAATAAGTCCCAGCAATATATAAAGCACTATCACCGTTATCATCTCCTTTTAAAAACGTATTTATACTATGATCAATTGTCGTCTGCTGCTGCCGTCACATCGTCGAAACTCAACTGCTCGGGGTCGGCTGTCATATCGGGAAGTTCTGTAGTTGACGAAAGCTGAAAACATCTTAAAAAATTGCTTGTTGTTTTGTAAGCTATAGGTCTGCCGGGAAGATCGAGTCTGCCTGCCTCGGCTACAAGGCCTTTTTCAACGAGCGAATTTACGGTAGACGAGCTGTCAACGCCTCTCACACTTTCAACAAAGCCTTTTGTAACAGGCTGATTATACGCCACTATTGTGAGCACTTCCATAGCCGCCGGCGAAAGAGCTGTTTTTCGCTTAGTCTCCAGAGCCTTTTTGACAAAGCTGCCGTAGCTGTTTTTGACGGTCATCTGATACTCGCCGTCAAGCTCTAATACACAAAGCGCTGTGTCAGCAAGTCTGTCATTCAGAAGCCTTACTATTTTTGGCACTTCACTTTCCTCAATTTCAAGCGCCTGCGAAAGCTTCGCCTTGTCAAGCGGTTCGCCGCTGGCAAAGAGCGCCGCCTCTGTAAAATTTACCAGTTCATCTATCTGCATAAGTATTAGCCTTTCTCAAATATCCCCACAGGTTGGCTTTTCTAAGCGTTCCCTGCGCGACGGTATAATGCCTTATGGCGCTGTTGTTCCAAAGATTTACCTTTGGAGAAACACTCTTTTTACCGCTTTTTTGCACATTTTCTTCTTCCTGCGGCTGCTCTTCTGCGGCTGCTGTTCTTTTTCTTGCATCTGCAAAATACAGCACGCTGTTATCGTCGCTAAGTCTTATTCTGCCCGATTTTGTAAGCTCCAGCACGGCAAGGAAAGTCGCGACCCTTTCGCTTTTGTCTGTAAGTCCGTCATACAGCCTGTCCATTTTGCATGAGCCCGTACTGTACAGTGTTTTCATTATATGCATAATTCTTGAAGTTACCGAAACTATTCTGTGTGATACTATAGGCTCAAAAACTGCGGCTTTTATGGGCTTTGTTCTTTGCGCCCTGGCGAATATACCCATATATGCCTCGCGCAGCACCTGCGGCGAATGAATAACGTTATAAGTTTTATCCACGGGCATCTTCATAGGCTCTCTTACAAAGCTTTCGCCGCCGATATATTTTTCGGAGAGCATTTTTGCCGCCATTTTGCACATAGAATACTCTATAAGTCTGCCTTCCAGCTCTTTTTTGAGCTCCTGAGCTTCTTCGGGCTTTGGCAGCAAGCTGACGGTCTTTATATATATGAGCCGCGCAGCCATTTCGAGAAACTCCCCTGCTGTTTCAAGGTCGGTATCTTCGGCGTTGTCTATATACATAAGATACTGCTCGAGCAGTGAGGATATTTCTATATCGTAAATATTGAGTTTATGCTTTGTTATCAGGTACAAAAGCAGGTCGAGCGGTCCTTCAAAGTCTTTCAGTTTAAAGGTAAATTCTTCATTCATCTGCTTTTACACCAACGCTTCTATCCAGTTTGTTGCCAAAGCAAACAGATCAAACAGCTTGCCGTCTATAAAGCCGAGCGGTCTTGAAAGTATACCCGAAAAGAGGAGCGCCATGAACACGATGCTTATAATAAGCTGGTTCTCGGCGAGTATTCTTTCATATTTTGCCGAGGTGAAGTAGGAAACTATTCTTGAACCGTCAAGCGGCGGAACTGGTATAAGGTTGAACACCGCAAGACCTATATTTATAGTAACAAGGAAGTAGAAAAGCCATATCGCATAGTACAGACCCGTATTGTTGGTGCCTGTGATATAATATATAATGCCGTTTTTCATCATATAGTCATCAGAAACGCCGAGCAGCACCCTCAGCACTATCATGGAGATCGCTGCCACGATAAGGTTAGAAACAGGACCTGCCAGCGCGGTCAGCGCCATATCGCGTCGGTAGTGCTTGAAATGCAGCGGATTTACAGGCACAGGCTTCGCCCAACCAAAACCCGTGAACAGCAGCAGTATCGCACCGATAGGGTCGATATGTGCTATGGGGTTCAGCGTAAGTCTGCCCATATATTTTGCGGTATAGTCGCCGCACCTTTCAGCCATCCACGCGTGGGCAAGCTCGTGTATCGGCAGCACCATAAATATTATAAGTACTCTTGTTCCATACTCAATTACCGTCTGAGCATCAAGATGCATACCTATTTTCTCCTTTATAATAACAGTTACATTTATTATAATATATTTTTATTAAAATTACAAGGCTATTTTAAGCATTTTTTTGTGAGAACGTATAAAATTTTTAAAAAATTGCCCTCTTAGCAAATTTTTTTTGAAAATCTCTTGCAATTTGAATTGATTTCTGCTAAAATAGTAATGTTGCATATTTTATAAATTTCAAAAGGGGGTGCAACCTGTATGGCAAAATGTGATTTTTGCGGTAAGGGTGTAACTTTTGGTATCAAGGTCTCTCACTCACACAGAAGAACAAACAGAACATGGAAGCCTAACGTAAAGAGGGTAAAGGCTGTTGTCAACGGCACTCCTTGTCACGTTTACGCTTGTTCAAGATGTCTGCGCTCGGGAAAAGTTGAAAGAGCGTAAGCCAGAATGACCGCATAAAAAAGAATCTGCCCGTTTCGGTAATTGAAACAGGCAGTTTTTTTGTTTAGACGAAAGAGTTCATCGTCACACAGCACGCAAAAGTTTTAATTCTTGTCAAGAAAGGAAAAGTTTTCGGTCAAGCCTTTTTCAAAAGGCTTGTCAGGTCGAGGGGCGAGCCCCTCGTCGCCTGCGGTCGCTTGCGAACGCTACCGCAGTACGGCGAAATCCCCATGCGGCAGGCGCTCCGCAAATGGGTGCAGCGACTGCAAGCAGTCGCCTACAAAATAGTCCTGTGGACTGTTTTTTAAGAGGGCAGCGGTCGTAAACGACCGCGGGAAGAATTATTTCGCCCCAAAATTTAAAAGCGAAATAATTATTCGGGCGTTCCCAAAGGGAACGCTGCTCCTGCAAGAGAGAGCCTCTCCTTTGAGAAGAACTTCGCTCTCTTTCCGCGTTCCATTCTGGAACGCCGTGCTAAGTGAAAAAATTTTTAGAATAGATTTATTAAATATTCCTTCCCACTATCCCCCAAAAAACCGCTGGAAGAATATTCTGCCAGCGGTGCTTGGAGTAGTGTTTATGATTTGAAGAAGTGGGGTGCATTGTGGAGCGTTTAACGGCTCCGCAGGCTTGCACGTAAGCACAATTAAAAAGAAATTTTACTTCTTACGATGCGTTTTCCTCTGTCGGTGGGTTTTCCTGCTCGCGGATAAGATCATGATAGATTATGGCGTTTGAAACTTCTATCCTCTTTTCGGCGTAATCGGAGTAGTACTGAATATACTCATCATCTACAACGCCGTCATTTATCAGCGCTGACATATTTTCCTCGGAGTAGTCCCCTGCTGTTGATTTGAACGTTCCGTCGCGCTTCTCGGAATACACGGGGCTGACGTAATCTTTATAGACCTGATTGCAGGAAACGACCGTTGAAAGATTTTTATACTTTGTCAAATCAAAATAGTCGCCCGACTGGCTGTCGTAGTACACTTTATCGGTTATAAAGCTGGCATCGGGCAGGATAACTATATTCTCCTCGTTCTTTTTAAGGCTGAATATATCTGTGCCAAGGGCATACTCGCTCTCAAAACCGAACATATTGCCAAGCGTGGGCAGGCAGTCATACATACCCATTATTTTGGTTATTTCCTTAGGCTCGCAGGGCATATCCTTAGCCCAGATTATAAACGGAACGCCGCGGTTGAGGTTATACATAAAGTCGTTTATTTCAATATATCCTTCGTCGTCGTCATCGAGTACCTCGCCCGTGAACGGATCATAATTATAATAGTACTCATACTCGGGCTCTTTTATTTTGGCGTCGTGGTCGCCGTAGATAGCTATAACGGTATCTTCCAGCAGTCCTGCGCTGTCAAGGTCGCTTATGAACTGACCTATGGCTTCGTCTGCATAATGCACCGACTTGAAATAGCTGCCGAGCGTTGTACCCTCGAGAAAATCAGCTGATACTTCTTCATAAGAGCCTGTAGCTTCGTTATACTTCTTATACTTGAAATCAACTTGATAATCGCTGTAATTCTCGATATCTGTAAACGGAGTATGGTTCGTGAGCATTATCATAGTGCCATAGAAATTGTCATGCTCCTGCGCTATTTTCTGTATTTTGGAGATAGACTGTCTGAAAAACGACTTATCGGAAAGACCGAGACCTATAGTTTCGTCTATAACAAAATCGTTAGAATAATTGTAAAGTTTCTGATAGCCGAGAGAGTTGTGAAGGTTGAGCCTGTTCCAGTAAGAGCCGTTGTTGCCGTGCATACTGAACGCATAATAGCCCTTTTCGCCGAGCAGTTTCGGTATTGAGATATAGTCTCTGTCCCAGTAGTTTATTGCTACAGTGCCGCTCGACGCAGGGAGCATGGACGTTGAGAAAACAAACTCGCTGTCGGAGCTTGTTCCCACGCTTTCCTGAGAATGAAAGTTTGAAAAATACAGACCTTCATTTGCAAGTTTTTGCAAATTCGGCGTGAGCGGTTCGCCGTTGATATATGTACCAAGCGTGAAATTCTGTATACTTTCCGCGTGTATCACGAGCAGATTTTTGCCCTTGAAAATATCGGTATACTCATTTTTGCTATGATCTTCGCCGTTGTTGTCATAAAATTCCGAGAAGGTCTGCTGGCTTTCCTCATAGCCCCACACGGTATTGAATTTTGCCGAAACAGAAGAAACTACGTCACTAAGCTGATAAATACACACGCCAAACTTGCCGAGGACATATTCCCTGTTCCACTGTTTACGAAGTTTTGAAAAGTCAGAGCCTTGAAGCGTTACTGCAAACACGCCGAGGCACACAACTCCTGCTAAAAGCACCTTGCCGGGTACTTTTTTGCCTTTTTGGACGTTAAGTGCTTGCTCAAAGTGCTGCGGTCTGCGCTTTTTGAGGAAAAAATGCACGACTATTACAAACGGCACCGACCATATGAACACGAGATCTTTAAGCTCCAAAATATAGCCTGTTACAGCGTTTGCCACACCGCCCAGCTGAGAGGCTGTAGATATAAGCGACAGCGATATGAACGAGCGGTAGTTTGTATAATATACCGAGTTCGCTCCGCAGAGGAGCGCGAACAAAAACGCCATTATACTATAATAAATAACGCGGCGTTTAGGCTTTATAAGAAAACCTATCGAACAGAATACAAGGCACATTCCAAGCTCGGCGAGTATGGGTCTTACTGCCCAGTAATTTTTGACCGTGAACGCACGCAGTATATATGAATTTATCAGGCAGCCTATAACGAATGAAAGCATTACATAGTTATGCGATGCATACCTGAGTATTTTATTTTTTATACTCCCTAGTTTTTCTTTCATATATTTATCCTCTTGTTTTGCAGGTATGACCTGCATTGTGTGTTTGCCCGTTGCGCAAGGGCTTTCATACAAAACGATTTTATACTATTTCACTAATTTATTGTAATACTTTTTGTCCGAATTGTCAACAGTCAAAATATAACTATAAGATATT
>CANRDG010000009.1 GCA_947629275.1 uncultured Clostridia bacterium
GGATCATCAGGTTTCGGATCGTCAGGCTTGGGTTCATCGGGCTTTGTATAAGTATTTACAAATTCAATGCCGTCTGCCTTCTCGCCGCCTTTAAGTATAGCAGCCTCTGCCAGCAGTGCGCCCTTGCCGTTGTCAGTAACTGTTATTGTTACCGTGTATACCGAGTCATCGTATGTTATAGTGGTGTCGCTTCCCTTTTCTTCCGCGACGGTAAAGCTGTAAGTGCCTGCCTTTGTGAAAGTAAGCTTTACAGTACCAACTGCTGCGTCTGTCGAGCCTTGCGTACCCTTGACAACTATGCTTTCCGGCAGACCGCTGATAGCTTCGCTGCCCTCGGCAGGTGTCAAAGTGAACTTAAAGCTGTCCTCCGTGCTCCACTCTCTGCCGCTCAGTTTCTTTGTCAGATCTATGGAAACATCGACATCTGTCGTCGTGTAGGTGTTTACAAACTCTACCTTGTCAGCGACCTTGCCATTCTTCTTCGCGGTCGCCTCAGCCACCTTGAGCGCGCCGTCAACGTCCTTGACCGTGACCGTTACAACATATACAGCTGTATCAACGGTAATGCCGTTTGCCGACTTGCTTGTTTCAACCACGGTAAATTCATAAACTCCCGCTTCGGTAAATTTAACATCGTCAAACACGCCCGTAAGGCTCTGTTTTGCACCCTCTGCGTAGCCTATCTCGATACTCTGTTGCGGTATTCCGTATGCGCCTGCATCTGCCACAGCTTCGCCGTTTACCTTTGTCAAGGTCATGCTGAAACCGAACTTGTCACCGCTTTGCCACTGTCTGCCGCTGATAGTTTTTGTAACTTCAACAGGCCACTTTACAGATGACGGTGCATATTCGTTTACAAACTCTACCTTGCTTGCCTTCTGCGTTTCGCCCTTAACTGTAATGCTTACACTGCTTTCGTCAACTTTAAGAGCGCCATGCTCGTTGTCGGCAACGGTAAGTTTTACAACATATGTGCGGCCGTCGTAATTTACGCCTGCAACTGCGGTATCCTTTTCGGAAATTTCAAACTCGTAGTTTCCAGCCGCATTGAACATCAGCCTCAGTTTTCCCGACTTTTCAGCGGTCGCTTCGCCATCGTCTTCTATGGTCAATGTGTTCGGGAACATTGCCTTGCTGCCGGCGGTCTGCTTAACGTCAAATTCAAATTCCTCGCCGTCCCAGCCGCCGTCTTTGTCAAACTTCTTGCTGATGTCAATAAAGTATGTGCAGCTGTTTGCGTGATAGGTATTTACAAACGTTATAGCATCTGCTTTCTCTCCGTCAAGCGTGTACGTTACAGATCCAACGGTAAGTTTTCCGCTTGCAGTATCATTCTCAACAACGAACGTAACAGTGTATTCTGAATTGTCGTATTCAACGCCGTCAACATGAACGTCATGCGATTCTTTTATCTCGAACTTGTATGTTCCCGCCTTGCTGAAAGTTATTCCCTCAAACTCAGCCGAAGCCGCATCATTAGTGCCTGCCTTGCCCGAAACGGTAACTTCGCTCGGGAATGTAACACTGTCATCGCCAGAAATTTTATCCATTTCAAAGACAAACTCGTCGTCTGCGTTCCATGTTCTGCCTGTTATAGTCTTTGTGAACGGAACGTTTGCAGTTACAGGTTCAGGCGTGTAAACATTTTCAAATGCTATGTTGCCGCCGCTTACTTCCTTGCCGCCCTTGGTAACGGAAGTTTTGGTTTGAAGCTGACCCAAGCCATCGTCGGTAACTTCAACAGTCAATACGTATACAGATGTATCATAAGTCATTCTGTCGGCAGAGCCTTTTACTTCGGTTATCTCGAACTTGTAAGTGCCGACCTTTTCAAACACGGCTGTGAAAGAATCGGTCTTAACAGCCGAAGAACCGTCATCTTGGCTTATTTCAACATTTCTTACGGTAACTGTAGGCTCATCGCCTACCTTTACCTGCTTTACATTGAAAGTAAACTTATCGGTGCTGTTCCAGTCTCTGCCCGTGATAGACTTGCTGATATACTTTGTCAGTACAACACCCTTTGCAGTATAAGTATTTACAACTTCAACAGCCGCAGGGGCTTTGCCGTCTATGGTGCACGTCAGCTTGCCGTCTGTATCGCTTACCACAACGGTTATGGTCTTGTTCTTGGCGGCAGTCAGACCCGCGCCGGTCACTATCTTTTCACTAAGCGTAAACGTGTAAGTTCCGGGCTCTGTGAATACCACTTCATCAAATTCACCGCTCTGGGCAGCTTTGGTAACAGTGCAGGTTGAATTATAGCCGTCGCCCGTCAGAGTAAATTCAAACTTATCATCGTCATTCCAATCTCTGCCGTCGATAGTTTTCTTTATCTCGGGTGTCCATGTTGTCTGCGCTTGGTTTTTAAATACTATTCCGTCAGGCGAGCCTGCATAGGTTGCCTTAACAATAAGTTTGCCCGATTTTGTCGCTTCTTCGGTAACTGTCACAGTAACTTCATAAGTATTATCATCATACTTCATGTCGTCGCTGCTTTCGTCAACTTCTGCAACAGTGAACTTGTATATGCCCACAGCATTGAAAGTAACGCCTTCAAAAAGGTTTACAGAGTCGCCGCTGGTAACGGTAACTTCATTCTTAAAACCCTTTATCACTTCGTCAGTAATAGCCTTAGCGGTATCGGTATCAGGCGTTATGGTGAACGTAAACTTATCGCCTGCCGCCCAATCTCTGCCCTCTATTTCTTTTTTGGCATTAAGCTCAAGCGTGCCGTTTGCAGAGTAAACATTCACAAACTTAACTTCAACAGGTTTGCCGTTGTTAAACACATAGCCCTCATATGAAGCCTGTTCCGCCTTGTAGTTATCCGCCGCTGTTTCGGTTATCACATAGTACAGATCCGGGTATGTGTAACGCAGCAGATCAGCTATTGTTAATGTTTCGCCTGCTTTAAGTGTAAATTTGCCGTCTTCAATGTCAACAGTCTCTCCGCCCTTTGTGCCTTTAAGATTTAATATATTAACCTGTGAGCCGCCTTTATCAACATAGAACTCAATTTTGAACTCAAATTCCTTATCATCGTGCGTTCCGACATTAGAAACAGTATCTTCTACTTTCTTAGATACTTCTATCGAGCCGACAAAACTGCCCTTGACTTCAAACAAACCAAGTCTTTCGTTAAGATAGTTAGCTGCCGCTTTTGCTGTTCCGCCCGTTTTGCTTCCGCCGAGTTTAACAGTGTTGGTATCTTTCGGCGCGGCGTATGTAGTTTCTTTTTCTACAGTAAACAATTTAACGTTTCTTGCTGTAACATCTTTAGTTGTAGGCGAATCGAAATTAAAGAAATCACTTTCCGAAGTAGTTGTAAGTGTGTAATCGCCTATAGGCAGGTAGTTTTTATCTTTATATTCTTCATTAGTCCATTTTACCGGTGCATAGTATACAACATCTGCGCCGTCTCTGTAGAACGTGTTGATCTCTACATCAGTACCAGGAGTACCAAGATCTTTATAAGCCGTTGTTGGCGTAGCATTTATTGTATAATTACCAACAACTTCATCTTTTACGTCCTCGCCGTAAGTGCGCTTCAGATCAGCCGCATACTCAACGCTAAGGTTCTTTTTCTGAATAAAATCATACTGCTTTGCTGTAAGCCTTACACCCAGCAGTATTTCGCCCTTGACAATTTTTGTAGTGTGCTTGCCGCTTGCATTTTTTGAGGTTGTAACTTCTGTGCCTGCGGCAGGCTTGTAAGTTTCATTCCAAGGATAAACTGTTTTTTCTCCTGTCTTTTCCTTAATAAGAGTATTATCACTTGCTTTTCTTGTTTCAGCATTATCAGGAGTGTATTTTACGCTTAACGTGTACTCTCTGTTGCCGTCAGAAAATGCTATATAGTCGTCTGCCTGCTTATCTCTGGCTTCATCATCTTTTTTCGTCAATTCCCAAGTGTAAGTAAGCTTGCCTATCTTGTCTTTTCTGTGGTCATCAGTACCCGTGGAATTTGACTTAGTCTCATCATACAAATAATAGTAATCAAGTTCAAGGCTTCCGTCTTTCAGCAACTTATCAAGCGCTTGTTCATAAGTTGTCACGCCATCAAGTGTCTTGCCGTTGTCGCTGACAAAGTACCTTTTGAGATACTCCCAATAAACGTTATCTTTAACAGTTTCGCCGAGAGCCTCAGCGAGCGTTTTGGGGGTTATCTTCTCGCCAAGGTATATGGTCTGCTCCTTGTTTTCCATTTTAAGGTCAAGCAGCTCAACATTTGCAGCGGTGCGCGGGAAGCCCTTTGACGGGTATTCGGGGTGTTCTTCATCTTTTATTTTGTCGTCATGGTCTATGCCCGAGCTGTCAGAGCTTTCGCCGTCATGGTAAACATAGTTTTCTTGTTTATCGTTGCCGTTGGTCAGTATCTCATTGCCGCCGATGAAATCTTCTTTGGCTTTAAGACCAACCGAGCCGCTCCAAACGTTTACGCTCTCGCCCGCCTCTATGTTTCCGGGGATAGTCTGACCCGTCCACTTGATATAGTACATATCTTTTGTACTGTCATAGCAGAGTAACGCCTTGCCCTCTTTCAGATCAACGGGGTATATCGACATACCGCTTGAGCTTATGTCATGCTCGCCGCCGTTGTAAGTCACCTTGCCGCCCTTGCCGAGCTTTATGGTAACATCTGTAGTTGATTTCTCAGCTATCGGCACAACAAGGTCAAATCTCGGGTCAATGTAGTCCTGAACGGTATAATTTTTAAGGTCTTTGGTTATTTCGCCGAGTACCTTCTGCGAGAATGTTTCAATAAGGGTATTAGTACGCTGTGTAATATCCTCGCCGCTGTTTTCTACCATGAAGTAATACTCGTCTTTCTTATCGCTATCGACTTCATCTTCAAATTTGTAAGTATCTTTCTCTGTTTCGTCAATACCTGCGCCGCTGAGTTTAGATATGAACTTTTCAGCGTTTTCGTCGCTAAACTCAGTATTTGAAAGTACAACGCAGTAAATCGTCCAGCCGTCTTTTCTAAGCTCGTGCGCGGCATCAATGGCTTTTTTTACATTATTATCTTCACTCGTATCAGTAAATGGGTCTTTATCGCTATTGTTTTTAATATAGTTACTAAGGTCTGTATCTTTACCGTCGGTAAATATTACAAGGTACTTGTCGTGCGTATGGTTTGTAGTTTCGACCTTGGGGCATACGCCGCCCTGTTCTTCAAGTTCCGCTTTAAACGCCTGCAAGCCTTTCAGCGTACCTGTATTACCGGTAAGTCCATAGTTATACAAGCCGTCTTCAGACGAAAAGTAACCTGTTCTACCGCCGTTGTTTTTCGACTGAGAAACTATATCAATAGCAGCGGATACATCGCTCGTCCAGTCCTGCAACAGAAATTTATCAAGGTTATCATCAGTAATATCATTTGTTGAGAAGCGCACCGCGCCCACTCTGCTGTCCTGAGATACGGAATTGAGCTTTGAAACGAATTTTCCGAGCGCAACACGCAAAGCCTCCGCCTTTATCATTTCGTCGTCGGGCTTATAATAAACATATGAACATCTTGAACGGTTATCGTCTTTAGCAACGTCAGATGTACTGAAAAAGCACCTGAGATAGCCGTTACTGTCTATATAGAATACCAGTGGGCTGTAACCTGCATTTCTTCCTGTTGCTTCACCGGTTATTGCTACATTGCCGCTGTCACCCTCTTCAACCTTAAAGCTGTCTTCCGTACAGTCTTTTGGTACTCTGAATTCCGTAATTTTGCTTTTATCCTTTTTGTTATTGGCTGTTCCAGTAAAAGTATTATTATTTGGATTGGTATAAATATACTTATCTTCGTCGGGGTCTTCAACTTTTTCAATACCTTTAGTAACTTTAGCGCTTATAGCAACATCTCCTGCAAGACCAACATACGACTTGCCTGTATCATAAGTTTGCAGTTTGTCCCAGTGGCTGCCGGAGTTTACATAATACCAGCCTGCAGCTGCGTTGGTATTAAGTTTTTCTGTCGCAAGTTCACCGACTATATTGCCGTCTTCGTCGTCAATATAAGAATGCTCGGTTAAGTTTGCAATAGGCGTAGTCTTAGCTAATGTTTTTATTTCGTCAGGAGTCAAAGCGCCCTCATAAAAATACAGGTCAGAAATAAGGTTCTTGCCGTTGTATGAACTTGTTTTTACTGTATTTCCTATATTTACGGTTAATTTGCTAAAATCAAGATCTGGCCCGTTTTCAATAAGAATATCTTTTAATGGTATTGTATACTGACTGTTAGAATCTTTAGTGTTATTTTTAATTGCTTCTCCGTTTGAATCATAAACTGAAACATATAAATTGCCGTCTTTTTTAGTTAATACAAAAGTTATAGTTTTTTCACTTTTATCAAATACGTTTCTTGCAGTGCAATCACCCTTTCGAGTAATTGTGCCTTTGTCATCATAGGCAAGCGCTATATGATTGCTTGAACTGTCACCGGGACGTACAATATAATATGTATTTTCCCCGTCCGTCAAAGAGAATAACGGATAGTTAGTGTCTTTCTCTCCAGCCTTTTCGCTCTTGCCGAGGCTTTCGGTATTTTTCACTTTAAACGTAATTGAAATGCTCTCTGACTTGCTGTCTTCAACGCCAATATTATTTATTTGTACGTTTGTTCCGTTTGTATCACTCGTATTTAGCATACTGCCCGAAAAATGAGAACTAGTATTAGTTACAGTCGTGTCTTTGTCTGCGCCGTAAACATCTGTAACATTATCGTTACTACTCAACGGGAAATAACCCATAATAGAATTGTCACTTCCGCCGAGAGGGTCTGTAAAATATTCTTTAGCTGTCGCCGTGCCGTCCCAATAACCCAACGGCACATATTCTTCTGCGCCCTCTTTATCGTCATATATGTAATACGAATAACCCGAATAACCAAGCAGAGAGTTATCGGTATTGTTGATGTTCAGTACACCTGCTTTATCAAGGGTTTCAGCCGAAATAAATATATTCTGAACATTTTGACCTTCAAGACTAAGCGCTTTACGGAAGTTGCCCAGATCCACCTTTATCGGCTGGGGGTCGTTTATAGGCCATGCCATACTGCCCGAGGCATCGAGTATCATACCTACGTCAACAACATTTGCGCCCGCATACCAAGACTCCAGATCCAGCCTGTACGACCTGCCGTCTTCAGGGTCTGCTGTCAGCGTTTTGTTGGTGTGCAGTCCACCGTCGGTGTTGTATATATCATCTGTGCCGTCATTGTAAACGTCCTGATATTCGTCTACGTTGTCTTTACCTGAAAAGCTTTCGCCACTGAACGCTTCGCCCTTTTTGGTTTCGTCCTCGTAGAACATATTTACCTTAACGAGGTGTACCCCCCCATTGTAGTTTATCGTACAGCAGGGCTGTGTCGTAGGGTCAGTAGTCTTATTATCCGTAACTGCCTCCGCGCCGGCAGAAACAGAATAACCCACGAACGTTTCGTTATCATAGGGTTCAGCCGTTACGGTTTCAGACGGATAACTACTCGCGTCCAACGCTTGTTTATCGCCGTTTTCTACATCAGCCGTGCCGTCCGCGTGCCAGTGCGTAATTATAAAGCGCGTCTTATTATTATAATACCTTGAAAACGCGGTATTATAGTCCTCGGCGATCGCATTTAACGCCAGATTTTCAAGCGGCGCAGATGAAATGATCATGCTTGCCGCAAGTAAGATAGGTAACACCCTTTTACCAAACTTTTTCATTTATATCATCTCCACGATCTTTAATAGTTGTGTCTGTATCTGCACATTTGTATACACTATAATAATAGCACGCAAATTTTTATTTGTCAATAAATTATGAACATTTTACTGTATGCACAAATATTTTTCGGCTTGCTTATGCAAAACGCACAAATGGTGGTACTATATATAGTACCACCCTTGCGTGATGTCCAAATATTGTTATTTCCCGAGGGTTATTTTAACTTCGGTGTTGTCAGTCAGCTTGTCAGCCGCAAGGAAGTTGCCCTCTATCTTCTCGCCGTTTACAAGCATTGTCTTAACGCCGCTTTCAACGTGGTCGGGGTTCTCTATCTCTATGTGAACGTTCTTTCCCCTGAACTTCTTGTCAATGGTGAAGCCGTCCCACTTTGAGGGTATCGACGGGCTTATGACAAGACCGTCGGCGTTCGGGCGCATACCACATATGCCCTCAACACAGCCTACCATTACCGTAGAACCTGTGCCTGTCAGCCAGTGAACGTGTGAACGTCCCGCAAAAGGCGAGCGTGTCGCTTCTGTGAACTGACCGTGAACGTAAGGCTCTAAAACTCTTATTTCAGCCTTGTCGTTCATAGCCGCCGGCGAGCTTTCCATAAAGTATTCAAACGCCCTGTCGCCGTGACCGAGCAGAGACTCAGCCAGTATAGCCCAGCCCTGCGTCTGCGAGAATATGCCGCCGTTCTCTTTGGTGTCGGGGTTGAATATGTGCATAAGCGCGCCGTCAAAATAATGGTCAACATACGGCGGCTCCATTACCTTAACGCCATACGGTGTGTTGAGTATCTCGTGAACGCTGTTCATAGCCTTTTCAGCCTGCTCTTTCGTAGCAAAGCCCGAAATTACCGACCAGCTCTGAGGGTTCAGCCACATACTCGCCTCGGGGTCTTTCTTCGCGCCGACAATCGTGCCGTCTTCTCTTATGCCTCTTATGAACCTGTCCTCGTCCCAACAAGCCGCCAGGCTCTCGCCAAGCTGCGGCTGTACCTTTTCAATATACGCAACGTAGTCTGTGTCGTTCTTTTCCTGCGCATACGCCTTTATTATAGTCATAGCATAGTAAAGTTGGAACGCCACGAACGTTGACTCGCCTTTCTTGCCAAGGCGCAGGCAGTCGTTCCAGTCAGCGTGCAGACCGGCAGGCATAGAGTGTGCGCCGAGCCTGTTCATTGAAAATTCTATAGCCTTTTTAAGATGCTCGTAAACGGTATCCTCGCCGCCGTTGGCATATACTATAACTTCATCTAAGAAAGCCTTGTTGCCGCTCTCGCCTATGTACTTGTAAACCGTCGGGAACAGCCACAGAGCATCGTCGGCACGGTAGCAGGGGTGACCCGTTTCTTTTGCGTATACAGAGTTTTCGTCGTTCTCATCGGGGCAGTTTTCGTGACCTGCATTGTGATTGAACTTAACAAGTGGCAGTCCGCCGCCGTTATCTACCTGCGCAGATATCATAAACCTTATCTTGTCCGCCGCAAGCTCGGGGTCAATGTGTATGATACCCTGAATATCCTGCACGGTATCGCGGTAGCCGTAGCCGTTGCGCAGACCGCAGTAAATGAACGATGCCGCTCTTGACCATATGAACGTTATAAAGCACTGGTATGCGTTCCATACGTTTATCATGTTGTTGAATTCTTCGCTCGGCGTCTTTACGACAAAGTTTTCAAGCTTGCTGTGCCAGTAATTTTTAAGCTCTTCTATCTCTTTGTCAGCAGTACCGGTTTGCTTGTATGTGTTAAGTATCTCTTCCGCCTCGGCGTTATTTCTCTGACCGAGAACATAAACAAGCTCTATGTCCTCGCCGTCTGCAAGAGTAATATCGCTTTGCAGAGCGCCGCAGGCATTTGAGTTGTAGTTGAGAACATTGTCGCACCTGCCGCTCTCTACAGCTATAGGATCGCTGTAAGTTCTGTAAGGACCTATAAAGCTGTCAAGGTTTCCGTTATATGCGGTAACGTCTGCGCCCACCACGCCGAAAAATCTTTCTCTGTGGTTAGAACCTGTGGCGTCTTTGCCGCTGTTTTCGTTTATGTGCTGTACTATCTTGTTGCCTTCAAAAGAAGTCCTCGTTATAAAGAGAGTGTATTGCAGGTTTACCTGATCCTGCTCGTAGTTGTTGTCGTTTGTAAATTCAATAAAGCCGTATGTAGAAAGCTTTCTTTCTCTGCCGGAGATGTTCTTTATCTTTGCGCGCCATACTTCATAAGTCTTGTTCAGCGGAACATAGTATGTAACTTCCGAAACAATGTTGTCATATTCCGCGCTTATGACTGTGTATGCAGTACCGTGGCGGCACTTTGACTTGTATGTGTCAAGCGGCTTGCCCACAGGCTGCCACGATGCCGACCAGTAGTCGCCGTTTTCGTTGTCTCTGATGTACACGTATCTTCCCGGAAGAGCCATGTTCGAGTTGAAGCGGTAACGCGCAATTCTTCCGTTCGCGCCGCTCTGAACAAAGCTATAGCCGCCTGCGTTGTTGGAGATTATAGCTCCGTATGCAGGCGAACCTAGGTAGTTTGCCCACGGTGCCGGGGTGTCCGGTCTTGTGATGACGTATTCCTTGTTTTCAAGGTCAAAATAGCCGTACTTCATATTTTTTCACCTTTACCTTTTTATATTTTTTCGGCTGCCGCACGCACAGCGCGAGCCGATATTTCCACATATAATAATTGTAACATAAACCGCTCGGTTTTGCAATAGCAATAAAAGCACATTTAGTAATTTATGAACCTGCCTGCGGAAAGATAACCGATATCCTCGTACCAACGCCGAGGGTGCTTTCTACCTTTATATCGGCATTGTGGTATGCCGCGCCGTGCTTTACTATAGAAAGCCCCAGTCCCGTGCCGCCTATCTCTTTTGAATGGCTCTTGTTTACTCTGTAAAACCTCTGGAAGATATGCTCCGTGTCCTCCGGCGGTATGCCAATGCCCGTATCGGATACCGAAAGAACGTTGCCGCTCTCACCGCTGTACACCCTTACCGTTATCCAGCCGTTTTCTTTGTTGTACTTTATAGCGTTGTCGCACAGGTTGTAGATTATCTCGTCTATTATCTGCTCAACACCTATTATGCTTACGTGCTCTCCCTCCAGCGTGAACCTTACGCCCCGTTTGTCAGCGGTGCTTTTAAGCTGCGATATCACAGCCGAGCAGGATTCATAGAGGTCTATCTGCTCTTTCTGCGCAGGCACAGCGTCTTCGTCCAGCTGCGAGAGCTTCATTATATCCCCCACAAGCGTTATAAGCCTCTGCGTTTCATCGTAAATGTTTCCTGCAAAACGGCTTATGTCCTCCTGCTTTACAAGTCCGTTCTGTATTATCTCCGCAAAGCCCGAGATAGATGTCAGCGGCGTTTTCAGCTCGTGAGATACGTTGGCTGTAAATTCACGCCTCATCTTGTCCTGCGCCTCATGCTCTTTTTTAAGTTCGCTCTGCTGTCTAGTAAGTTCATCGCGCATATTCTCCGTCTCGGAAAGCATCTTCCTGCTTATCACGGTAGCAAGCGCAAACGCCAAAACCGCCGTGAAAACTATCCCTATTCCTGCAACAGCCCATATCGGCAGCCCGAAGATGGCCGTAACAGCTATCACAGACGCCGAAAGCGCCGCCGTTAAAAATATGCTGAAAAATATCTTTGTTCTCATCTCTCTCATTTGTCTGTGTCTCCGCTTATCTTGTAGCCTATGCCCCTTACAGTTTCTATAACGTCGCACGGCTTCAGTTTGTTTCTTAGTGTTCTCACATGAACGTCTACCGTCCTGTTCTCTCCGTCAAACGCATATCCCCACACCTTGTTGAGTATCTGGTCGCGCGTAAGCACTATATCCCTGCTCTCCAGAAGCAGGCAGAGCATCTCAAACTCTTTCAGTGTAAGGGTAATGTTTTTTTCTCCCACCTTTACAATGTGCTTTGACGGGCATACATAAAGCTGACCTATCCGATACTCCCTGAACTCGTCCTCACCGTCGTCAGTACGACGTAAAAGCGCTTTTATACGCGCAATAAGCTCCATCATTCCAAAAGGCTTCGGCACATAGTCGTCCGCGCCCAGGTCGAGCCCTACCACCTTGTCATACTCGCTGCCCTTTGCGGTAAGCATCATTATCGGCGTTTTCTTTGTCGCCTGCGACTGCCTCAGTTTTTTAAGTATGCTAAGACCGTCCTCCTCGGGCAGCATAATGTCTAAAAGTATCATAGTCGGCAGTTCGTTTTCCATAGCCGCCCAAAAGTTCGAGGGCTTTGCGAACCCGACGGTCTTCATGCCCGAGTTATTCAGCGTATATACCACAAGCTCTCTTATGCTGTTGTCGTCCTCAACAAGATATATCATTACATCACCCTATTTCAGCCGTGTCAAGCACTATAGTAAAAGGTCCGTCATTCACAAGCTCAACTTTCATATCCGCGCCGAAAACGCCCTTTTGCACGCAGCCGTCAATTCGCTCATCTACACATTTGCAAAAGTATTCATAAAGTTCATTCGCTAAATCGGGCGCAGCAGCTTTTACAAACGACGGTCTGTTGCCTTTTTTGCAGTCCGCATACAGCGTGAACTGCGATACCGCAAGCACATCGCCGCCAATGTCGTTTATTGAAAGATTCGTCTTTCCGTTTTCGTCAGAGAATATGCGCAGTTTTGCAAGTTTGTCTGCAAGCCTTTCGCAGCGGCTTTTGTCGTCGCCCTCGCCTGCCCCGAAAAGTACTAAATATCCGTTTCCTATGCTGCCTGTAACAGAGCCTTCAACGGTAACGCTTGCCCTGCTCACCCTTTGTATAACGAGTTTCATTACTTTACCTCTATATCGTATCTGTATTCAAACACCATGCCGCTTTCAAGCATGACCGCGTGCGGCTTTTCTTCAATATTTTCAAAAGCATCATCGCAGTATACCGGCACCGACGTCCACGGCTCAAGGCACACAAACGCCGCATTGTTTTTTCCAGTTACAGACCACACCGCTATGCAATCGGAATCCGGGTAATACAAAGTAATGCTCTTTGCGCCCTTGTCGCTTTTCAGCGAAATGCTCTCCGACATCGGCATATTTTTCATAATTACATCGTGGTCGAAAAGTTCTCTCGTAAGCGGTAGTTTGTTTTCGCCGCAAATGATCGTGCGCATACTGTCGCCCACCGTCTGCTCGATTATCTCGTTTTGCTCGTATTCAACGTAGTAATCGTCAAACGTCAGCCCCTCTTCCAAAGGGCAGTTGAACGCAGGGTGACCACCGAGATAAAAATACATATTATCTTTGCCCGTATTTCTGACCGTACATTTTGTCACGAGCCTGCCGTTCTCAAAAAAGTATCTCACCGCAAGTTTAAACGAATACGGGTACTGCGCGAGCGTTTCTTCATTTTCACAAAGCACAAATTCACAAAAGTCCTCTCCGCTTTCAGAAAGAGAAAACTCCATATCTCTCGCAAAGCCATGATTGGCTTTCATGGCGTACTCTTTGCCGCCTGCCTTGTACTTTTTGCAGCCCGGCGAGCATATGAACGGGAAAAGCAGCGGCGCGTGCCTGTTCCATGCTGTTCCTGCCTGCCATATGTACTCCGTTCCATGATAAACCAACGAATGTAATTCAGCCCCGAATGACGATATTTTTGCGGTCATCTCTCCGCTTTTTATTGTGTACAGCATTTACTTCAAGTCCTTTCTGCTTTTCTTTTCCCAGCGCGTTTTGCCCGGTTTTTCAACTCGCCGCGCAAATATGCCCCAAGTTATATATAGTATAACTCCTGCTATAAAACCTATAACTATCGGCAATATCAAAAGCCATATGTAACCCAGTATTCCCAGCGGCGGTCTTTTGAAAATGCTCAGAAGAACCGTTGCGATAAAGCAAGCCGCCGCACCTGCCGCGCCCGTAACGCTTGCCAAAGTGCCGCTGTCGCTCTCACAGTGGTAACCTATTATAAATGCTGCTATCATCAGGCTGTCGCATATGCAAAGCGGTAGCAGCGGTCGGTAGTCTTTCCCCTGCTTTGCAAACGTGAGTATGTATATCAAGGCAGCAAAAACGCACACCGCAGCCGCTGCCACACAGCAAATTATCTCGTATTTCCGGCGTTTTATGTATGCTGCCTGCAAGACCTTGCTTCTTTCGGAATACTCCCTCGCATAGTCACTTGCGCCCTCTATTGAAGAATACTTACTTAAAAACACCTGCGAGATCTCTTCCAGACGCCTTGCCGCATCGCGCTTTTTAAGTATCTTTTCCGCTCTGTCGGCTTCTTCGCGCAGGCCCTGATATTCAGCCCTCAGCTTTTTGTCAGCCTCCGTCTTTATCCTGTCGTCTTCCGCCCTTTTCTCTTTCAGTTTTTTGAGCCTTGATGAGCATTTCTCCAGCCGCTCCTCGCAGTCCGAGTAATCGCCAAGCTCCTTAAAAAGCTCTACAAGCCTCTCCAGCTGCACAATTGCTTCGGTGCCGTCACTGCCTGCATACGCCGTTTCGCTCATAAGGTGGCACGCCTGATAATACTTTTCCGCTGTCAGACCGTCCTGTATGTCATTTATGTCATTTGTATTATTTTCATTCTTTGTCTCGGGCATATTTTCACTTCCTTATATTTATACATAATTTAATTATAACGAAAAATGCCGCCGATGTCAACCTTGCAAGCACAAAAAGCGCTCCGCATATTTGCGAAACGCTCCGACCTCTTTTAAATTCCCTGCCCTTACTCTGATTTAGGCATTTGTATATCCGAAAATTCAACACTAAGCCTGTTGTCTATGCTCAGAGAAATAAGTTTGCCTCCGCTGTCAGTCCTTAAAATATACTCGCCGCACGGAGCTTCTCCCCTGATCATAATTTCTTCTCCGTCTTTTTCACATTTTACCGACGACGAATTTGCCGCGTGATCCAGACATTCCGTTACCGATGCAGCCACCGAGCCCACAGGCATTTTGCCGCGTTCTATCTGCTGCGTAAGACCGGAAAACTCAATTGCGTAGCTTTCGCCGAATGTCTTTACCGTCATGTCGCAAATAGTCTCCGGCTGAGAAAACTTTACCGTCCACACACCGCTCTCGTCGCGGCAAAGGTCAGCGCTGTAGCTTTTCTCTCCGTCAGTCACCTGCGCTGTGCAAAGGTTCGGTATCTCGGGCTTTACCTGCGCATCGCTTTTGCCGCAGCCCGTCACCGTGCATGAAAGCATGGCAAGCGCCGCCAAACCTATGTATCTTTTCTTCAAACAAAGCACCCCGTTATTTTTCAATATCGCAGAGTACCTCGGGCAGAACATTCAGAATATCTTCGGCGATTATCCCTCTCGGCGACCGACTTTCGCACAGCTTTTCTGCCGCCTCACCTAAAATATACGAAGCCAGTGCGCCGCAAAGCTTTGCACCCTGCGCCGAAAGTCCTGCCGACAGCCCTGCCAGCATATCGCCGCTGCCGCCCTTTGAAAGCGCGGTGTTGCCTTTCGCTATGATATAGTCGCCGCCGCGCGTTACAAAAAACGTCTGCGCGCCCTTTGCAAGCACCGAAACTCTGTACTTTTCCGAAAGTTCCTTAGCGGCTTTGTACCTATCAGCAGGGGACTTTTCCATGCCGCACAGCCTTGCCAGCTCCATAGGGTGAGGGGTCAAAAGCACGTCAGCCCTTGTACTCTTCAATATATCTATATTCGCCGAAAGACAATTTATGCCGTCCGCATCTATAATTACAGGACATACCGCATTTTCAAGCACTGCCGCCAAGAGAATTTGTGTGTCATCTCCGCAGCCCATACCGCAGCCGAAAAGCACGCTGTCGGCAGTTTTCACTTCCTGTGCCAGAATATCAGCCTCCGCAGAAGATATATACCCCTCGTCGTTTTGCAGCAAAGTTTTGAATATCGCGCCGTACATATTCCCTGCCAGCCTGTCAATGACCGTCTTCACACTGCACAGCTGCACCAGCCCCGCGCCGCTCCTCATAGCAGCTTTTACTGCCATAGCCGCCGCGCCCGTGTACCTCTCGCTGCCGCATATGCACACCACTTTTCCAAACGTTCCCTTGTGACCGTCGGGCTCTCTTTTCGGCAGAGCGTTTTTAACATCGTCTTTATCGAGCATAAATACTCCCGTAACATCGCTGCTTATGCCTATGTCTGCTATAGTTATTTCACCAAAATATTTGCAGGCAGGGTAAAGCGCCGCCGCAATTTTAGCCCTGTGCATAGTAACAGTTTCATGCGCCGCAAAGGTGTTTTCATCTGCCTCGCCTGTCGCACCGTTCACGCCCGATGGTATATCGCACGCTATGCGGTATACATCTATACTATTATATCTGCTGAAAATTTTCGCTATATCGCTTGGCAGACTTCCCTTGAACCCCGTTCCGAAAACGCAGTCAACCACAATATCAAATTCTTCATCGGGCATACTTTCTGTAACGCTAACGCAGCATTTTTTCATGCTCTCAAACGCCGCCTGCGCAAGTTCCGTTTTCGGCATACCGCAGCAAAGAAAGACGGTCGTATCAATGCCGCTGAGAGAAAGAATCTCTGCCGCCGCAAAGCCGTCGCCGCCGTTATTGCCCTTGCCGCACAGCAAAAGCACCCTTTTTAGCATATTTTTATAGCAGACGTCCTTCACCCTTTGGGCAAGAGCCGCGCCTGCATTTTGCATAAGCACATAAAGATCCGCGCCGCAGTTTTTCTCTGCAAACGACATCTGCTCGGGTGTGTATAGTTCAGTCATTGCCGCCGCTTCCTTTCCTGCGAGTATGCTACAACTACCGCTGTTGCGTAGTTTTCACAGTGAGATATAGAAACCGAAAAATCCAGTCCCATTTTCTCTGCGATCTTTTCGGCACTTCCCGAAAGTTTTATATACGGCGCGCCCATATCATCGCGAAGCACTTCTACCTCTGCCAGCTTAAACTCGCGCACGCCCGTACCCAAAGCCTTTGAAAACGCCTCTTTCGCCGCCCAGTTGCCTGCCATTGAGGGGTATGGAAAACTTCTCCCCTCAAACATTTCTCGCTCCTGCGGCGAATAAACGCGCTCAACAAAACTTTGCCTCTGCGCGCTTTTCTTTATTCTGTCTATCTCGACAATATCAGTACCGACCTTTATCATAGCTGTTTATTTTTAAGTTCTCTCGGAAAATACGGTTTAAGCTCGTCCACAAACTGCTCGCTCGGCGTGAACACCACATAGCAAAGCCCCAGCGTTTTGTGCTTACACTGCAAGTAATAGTCCCCGTCAGACTGCATATTGTCGGTAGCATCAACTACCGTGCAGTCAGATGAAAATATCTCTCCTCGCTTCTCCTCTGTAACCTTGCCAAACTGCATTATGCCCGAAATATCCACGGTTATAAGGCGTTTTCTTTTGCGCTGACCCATTATCTTGTCAACGTCCATATCGCCGTTTGTAAAGATGTACTCATACTCTACCTTTTTATAAACGGCAAAAATATACACCCCGTAAAACGCCGCCATAAGTCCGAATATAACAAACCCTATAAACGGCGCTATCACTTGAAAAAACGTTATCGCCAGCATAAGCGCAAAACAGCACAGAAACGTCAGCCCGAAGACCTGAAATCTGTCCTTGCCGTCCTGCCTCCTTGTCACCATATACTCTTTAAATGTATCCATACAAAACACCTGCTGTTCTCATAATGTAATGATATTTAATATAATGATATTGTACCACATATACAAAAAAATTGCAAGACAGAAAGCAAAAAATACCCCGACGCTCATTAAAAGCATCGGGGTATCTCATCATCATTCAATTATGCTAAACATTTGTTAAATGCTTGCTTGTAAAATTATTCAGCAGCAGGAGCCTCAACAGGGTCACCAAGTGTAACGCTTGTTACGTTGATGCCGTATGTCTGGAAGATCATACCGCCCCAAGTAGAGCCGTCGTCGTTGGTCTGAATGTGTTCAGTCATGTTGGCTATGCACTCAGGAGTAACGTTGAATGTAACGCTGTCGCTTGACCAGTTGCCGTCCTTGTCCTGGCAGAATACGATGTATCCGTCAGACTGGAGGAAGTGTTCACCGGTGAAGTCTTCTCTCATATCGCCATTCTTCTCAACTCTTGCATCGAGTTCTTCAGGAAGACCGGTAATATAAGGAGTTCCCTCGGGAGCTACAGCATACAGCTTCTCCCAGTCGCCAGCGCAGCAAGGAGCGAGCAGATAGTATTCATAGTAAGACTCTTCAAGAGTAGTCATATCCATGGTCTTCTCAAACTCATAATTAAGAGTTACAGAGCAGCCGGTGTCCTTGTACTTATCGAAATATTCGATATTGAAGAAGTTAAGAACGTTGCCCTCGTCATCGATAACGAAGTTAGGTGTACTCCAGTCACCGGGGTACTCGCCGTCAGTGTTAGCTGTGCCGCTAAATTCAACAGGTTCAGCTTCACTGCTGTCAGCAGCAGAAGACTCCTCAGCAGTGGTGGTCTCTTCGGGCTTGCTTTCTTCGGGAGCAGTAGTGGTCTCCGCAGCGGAAGAAGTGGTATCGGCAGCAGCAGATGAAGATGAAGAATCATCGCCGCAAGCTGCAAACATGGTAGCAGCCATCATCATAGAAACAAGTATTGCAAGTTTCTTTTTCATTTCAATTACCTCCATAAATAGATGTTATCCATTGAATAAAACTTATTCTATGCTAATTATAACATCTGAAAAATCAAAAGTCAACGTGATAATCGCAGTGAATTTTTATTAAAAATCAGCCTTTTTTCATGTATTATGCACAAGTAAACGTTACCACGCGACCGATTTTTACCAATGTCGTATTGCAATATATGAAAGTCTGTTTTATTCTGCGGTCTCAAGCTCGCCCTCGGGAGATACGAACTTGATAGCTACATCTTCGTCGTCGCTCTTGTCAGTCGGCAGACCTGTAACCGTAAACTTGATAACTACAGGGTCGGTAGACTGCCATGTCAGGCATTCATATTCGTCAATGCCTCTCTGGTCTATCTGCTCGCCAGCCCAGCTATTTACTATTTTAATAGTACCGCCGTGGTTTTCCTGACCGTTATCCTCCATGCCTACCTCAGAACCTGTAAGATCAAATGTCTTGCCGTCCTGCTGATACTCGGTAAGAGTTATCTTTGCATCGGGATAATCCTTGAATGCATATGTACCGTCTTCCTGCTGTTCAACAGCTATCGTGGTGTCAAGACCTACCCAGCCGAGCAGAGCCTCGTCAAAGTCGCACCACCAGCCCTCAAGGCTTACTTCATAGTCGCCGTTGCCGGTAATGAAAACGTCATTGCAGGTAGCAGAGAACGACTTGTTGCTCGATTCGTTGAGCAAAAGCTCTCCGACAGCGTTTCTGTGCTCCCAAGAGTCTCTTACCTGGAAAGAAATGCCTGCCATGCCTATAGCATTTTCAGGCAGCTCTACGGGCTCGGGCAATGTTACCTTTGCAGCGGTAGTTACCTCGGCAGTGGTCTCCTCGGGCTTGCTCTCCTCGGGAGCTGTAGTGGTTTCTGCTTCTGATGTTGTATCGGCGGCAGATTCTGCCGGTGCTGTAGTGGTTTCAGTTGCCTTTGATGACGAATCATCGCCGCAGGAAGCAAACATTGTTGCAGCCATCATCATGGCGGCGAGTATCGCAAGTTTCTTTTTCATCATTATTCCTCCTTTAAATTTTTCGGATATAGATATATCCTATCTCTATCCTGTTGTCATTATAACACTTTGCAGGCGCAAAAGTCAACATTATTTTTATAATATATTTTACCGCCGTATTTGGCTACATTGCACAAAAAACGTTACGACTTTGTAATAATTGTTACAAAAAGTCCTTTCACTTACCATGAAAGGACTTTTAATATTACTGAATTTTTACATTTCTGTAACTGACTTTAAGCCGTCACATACCTCTCTTAACGTATGAAGTATGCAGAACGTGATGTGCCTTTTCAGAGCCCGGCTTGCCGAAATACTCAGCATATACCTGCTTGATGGCAGGGTTTTCGTGAGATTTTCTTACCGGCATATTTGCATCGAGATCATAAAGCACCTTAGCTCTCTTAGCTCTGATGTCAACAGTGTTTCTGATATATCCGGGCTGCTGCGGCTGACCGCCGCCGTTTACGCAGCCGCCGGGACAACCCATTATCTCGATGAACTGATAATCAGCTTCGCCCGCCGCAACTTTCTTGAGTATCTCCTTGGCATTTGCAAGACCGGAAGCCACTGCAACCTTTACTTTCATGCCAGCAACGTCATACTCAGCCTCTTTGATGCCCTGCGTGCCTCTTACCTCTTTAAAGTCAACAGACTTGAGCTCCTCGCCGGTAAGCGTTTCAACGGCAGTTCTGAGAGCTGCTTCCATAACGCCGCCCGTTGCGCCGAATATAACGCCTGCGCCCGAAGAAAGTCCCAAAGGCTCGTCAAATTTCTCGTCGGGCAGCTCGTTGAACTTAATGCCTGCCTTGTCTATCATTCTGCCGAGTTCTCTGGTAGTCAGAGCATAGTCAACGTCTGGAACGCCTGCTGCGTCCTCATCGTCTCTGCCTATCTCGAACTTCTTTGCGGTACACGGCATGATAGCCACTACAACTAGATCCTTAGGGTCTATACCCATTTTCTCTGCATAGTATGTTTTAGCCGTTGCGCCGAACATCTGCATAGGCGACTTGCAGCTTGAAAGGTTCTCTGTCAGGTCGGGGAAATAATGCTCGCAGTATTTTACCCAGCCCGGTGAGCAAGAGGTTATCATCGGCAGCGTGCCGCCGTTCTTAACTCTCTCAACAAACTCGTTAGCCTCTTCCATTATAGTAAGGTCGGCGGCAAAGTCGGTATCGAATACCTTATCGAAGCCGAGTCTTCTCAGCGCGCAAGCCATTTTGCCCTCAACGTCTGTGCCTATCGGCATACCGAAGCACTCGCCAAGGCCTGCTCTTACCGCAGGTGCAGTCTGAACTATAACGGTTTTTGTCGGGTCTGCGATAGCGGCGAAAACGTCGTCAATGCTTTCCTTTTCTCTCAAAGCTCCCGTCGGGCAAACTGCGATACACTGACCGCAAGATACACAAGTTGTATCAGCCAGACCGTTTTCAAAGCTTGTGCCTATTATAGTTCTGAAGCCTCTCTCGTTAGCGCCTATAACGCCAACAGACTGTACCTTTTCACATACGGCAGAGCAGCGGCGGCAGAGTATGCACTTGCCGTTGTCTCTTATCATATGCGCGGCAGATTCGTCAACTTCTGTTTCAGTCCTTACGCCTGCAAAGTATTCCTCATCGTCAACGCCGAGGTCGCGGCACAGTTTCTGCAATTCGCAGTTGCCGCTTCTCACGCAGGAGAGGCACTTCTTATCGTGATTGGAGAGCAGCAGCTGCAATGTAGTCTTTCTCGACTCCAGCACCTTCGGAGAGTTTGTGAATACCTCCATGCCCTCGTTTATCGGATAAACGCAGGAAGCCACAAGGCTTCTCGCTCCCTTTACCTCAACAACGCAGATACGGCAAGCGCCGATCTCATTTATGTCTTTCAGAAAGCAAAGGGTCGGGATCTCTATGCCTGCGTACCTTGCCGCTTCCAGAATGGTAGAACCTTTAGGAGCGGAGACGGGAACGCCATTGATCTTTATATTAACCATATCCATTATACTTTATCCTCCCTATTACTTCTTGGAAATTGCGCCGAACTTACACTGAGCCATGCACGCGCCGCACTTTACACACTTCTCCGGATCTATAGCCAAAGCCGGCAGCTTCTTGCCGGGAGCGGTGTAATCGGTCTTTGATATAGCGCTTGCAGGACACTGTCTTGCACACATACCACAGCCTATGCACTTTTCCTTGTCTATCTCATAACTGAGCAGATCCTTACATACGCCGGCAGGACACTTCTTGTCAACAACGTGGGCGATATACTCGTCCTTGAAGTAGCGAAGTGTTGAAAGCACGGGGTTGGGGGCTGTCTGACCGAGACCGCAAAGAGAGTTGTCTTTGATGTAGTAACAAAGCTTCTCTATCCTGTCCAGATCCTCCAGAGTAGCCTGACCCTTAGTTACCTTGTCGAGCATTTCAAGAAGTCTTCTTGTACCTATACGGCATGGCGTACATTTACCGCAAGACTCATCTACCGTGAACTGGAGGAAGAACTTGGCTATATCCACCATACAGTTGTCCTCGTCCATAACGATAAGTCCGCCCGAGCCCATCATAGAGCCTATAGCGATAAGGTTGTCATAGTCTATAGGAACATCAAGGTTCTCAGCTGAGATACAGCCGCCCGAAGGTCCGCCTGTCTGTGCAGCCTTGAACTTTTTGCCGTTAGGTATGCCGCCGCCTATCTCTTCAATGATAGTTCTAAGCGTAGTACCCATAGGAACTTCAACAAGTCCCGTATTGTTTATCTTGCCGCCGAGAGCGAATACCTTAGTGCCCTTAGACTTTTCTGTACCCATTTCGGCGAACCATTCCGCACCGTTGAGTATTATTCTCGGAACGTTTGCATATGTTTCAACGTTATTAAGAATGGTAGGTCTTTCAAACAGACCCTTTACGGCAGGGAACGGAGGTCTCGGACGAGGCTCGCCTCTGTTGCCCTCGATAGAGGTCATAAGAGCAGTCTCCTCACCGCAGACGAATGCGCCCGCGCCAAGTCTCAGACCGATGTCAAAATCAAATCCCGTACCGAATATATCTTTACCCAGAAGTCCGTATTCATGCGCCTGATTTATAGCAATTTCAAGACGTTTAACAGCTATAGGATACTCAGCACGAACATAAATGTAGCCCTGCGAAGCTCCTATTGCATAACCTGCTATAGCCATAGCTTCCAGTACAACGTGGGGGTCGCCCTCAAGTACCGAACGATCCATGAATGCGCCCGGGTCGCCTTCGTCAGCGTTGCAGCAAACATACTTCTGTCCGCCGTCCTGAACGAAGTTTCTAGCCATCTGCCATTTGCGTCCCGTCGGGAAGCCTGCGCCGCCTCTGCCTCTGAGTCCCGAAGCGAGAATGGTATCTATTACCTGCTCGGGTGTCATCTCGGTAAGAGCCTTGCCCAGCGCCTCATATCCGCCTGTGCCTATATATTCTTCAATGTTCTCAGGGTTGATAACGCCGCAGTTGCGCAGCGCTATTCTCTTCTGATTTCTGTAGAAGTCGGTATCCTGAAGCGACTTTACGCCCTCGGTGGTAACGGTCTCATCATAAACGAGCCTTGATACGATACGACCTTTTACAAGGTGCTCGGAAACTATCTCCTCGATATCCGCTTCCTTTACCATCGAATAGAAAGTACCTTCGGGGTAAACTATCATTATCGGACCCAGTGCGCAAAGTCCGAAGCAGCCCGTCTTGACTACCTGAACTTCCTTGTCCAGACCGTTCTTGGCGATCTCGAAATTAAGCTTTTCGATAATAGCCTGACTTCCCGAAGAAGTACAGCCTGTTCCGCCGCATACCAAAACGTGTGAACGATACATATTATGTACTCCTCCTTAAATTACTTGAATGTATACTCGGCAACTACCTGACCTCTTACAAGGTGCTTGTCTATTACCTCAGCAGCCTTTTCGGGGGTCATTTTGATGTATGTTACCTTTTCTTTGCCGGGTTCCATTACCTCAACTATAGGTTCATACTGGCAAAGACCTATGCAGCCTGTCTGGGTAACGACTACCTTGTCGTTTATGCCCTTAGCAGCAACGCCCTCAACAAAAGCGTTAAGTACCGGTCTTGCGCCGGAAGCTATACCGCAGGTAGCCATACCTACAACAACTCTTGTGGTGGTCTCGTCCTCGTGACGCATACCTACCTGACCCTGCATCTTTTCGCGTATAGCCTTCAGTTCTTCCAAAGATTTCACTTGAATCACCATTCCTTTACTGATTTGCATTTACACGCCGACAGCCCTTGACTATAAAATTATATCGCCGTCGGTCTCTTTTTTGTTTTCGGAAAGATATTCTTTTATATAATCCGAAACGTCGGGAACATCAAAGGGCACGCCCTCCAGTATCTCCCTCAGTTCTCTCGTGTCAAGAACGAATCCTCTTTCATTTACTTTGTAGCTGTATACAAAGTCTGTATCCTTGTTCAATGTGATGAGGCTGTGCATCGTCGAGGTCATATCCCCCAGCGGCATTCTGTCAATGCTCGATATCACGAAAGTCGCGGTAACTACAGTACCCACGCCCTTTTGCGAGGTTATCTCAAACTCTCCGCCCGTACTTTCGGCGGCAAGCTTGAAAAACGATACCCCTAGCCCCACTTTTCTCGTGGTGCGCGTGGTAAAGAACGGATCGCAAACCCTTGCGAGCTGCTCTTCGTCCATACCCTTGCCGTTATCCTTAATAACTATCGTCATAAGGTCTTTCACAGTATCGCTGCATACCGATATTTCTATCAGCGTTGCCTCTGCCTTGACGGAGTTTTCCGCTACGTCAAGCACATTGAGCGAAAGCTCGGTCATCATGCGTTGCGGTATTTATCGAGAATACCTTCAACTTCCTTGGTGGTAAGTCTGCCGTAAACGTCGTCATTTATGGTCATTACCGGAGCAAGACCGCACGCGCCTATGCAGCGGCAGTCCACCAAAGTGAACTTTCCGTCCGCGGTAGTTTCGCCGCCCTTTATACCGAGCGTCTCGCTGATCTTGTCAAAAATATCTCCGCTGCCCTTAACGTAGCAGGCAGTGCCGAGACATACCGAAATAGTATATTCTCCCTTAGGATAAAGTGAAAACTGAGAGTAGAACGTTACAACGCCGTATATCTTCTCCATGGAAACATCCATTTCTTCGGCGATGATCTTCTGCACCTCCACAGGGAGATAGCCGTATATCTCCTGTGCTTTCTGCAAGACAGGCATCAGCGCGCCCTTGTCGGACTTGTGTTCGGCAATGACCTGACGCAGTTTAGCCTCCTGCTCAGCCGTTCCCTTGAACGGGATAGCTATGTTTTTAGCCATTTCAAAACCTCCTGTAAAATTTATATGCACACATGGCAAACAAAACAGCTTTTGCGGCAGCGTTCCCACCGCACAAGTAATTTTTTGCACCGCAGGCAGAAAAAACCGTATTATCCCTGCTTACGGTCTTACAGTATCTATTATAACATATTCGCTTTCAAATTGCTATAAACATTTCTTACATACAAAGCAAACGTTTTTTGTGCAATTTCGACATCTTTAATAAAAAAGAAAATTTTCTGACTTAATTTTCCGCTATTTGCACAAAAGAACTTCCTTAAAATTATATGGAAAACGACTTGAAAATAATGCGGAAAGATGTTATTATAGAAGTATATATTTTTTGATACGCGTAGATCTCTAAAAAATGTAAGGAGTTTTTAGTTATGACAATTGCCGATATTCAGAAGCTGCTCGGCGCAGAAGTGCTCTGCGGTGAGGAATTTATTTCAAAGAACGTACATACCGCCTGCGGTTCGGACATGATGAGCGACGTTTTAGCATATGTAAAAGATCAGTCGCTTTTGCTGACGGGGCTGTGCAATCCGCAGGTGATAAGAAC
>CANRDG010000010.1 GCA_947629275.1 uncultured Clostridia bacterium
CAATAAACATAAGAAAGAAGAACTTTTATGATATACTTAGATAACGCGGCTACCACAAAACCCTGCGAAGAAGCCGTGAATGCTGCTGTGGCGGCTCTTGCAGATGATTTCGGCAACCCCTCGAGCAGGCATTTTGTCGGCACGCAGGCGGAGAAGATACTGACTGATGCGCGAGATACGATAGCTAAGGCTCTGGCAGCTGATGAAAAATGCATATTCTTTACCTCGGGCGCGACTGAGAGCAACAACTGGGCAATTCGCGGCGCGGCTGAAAACCGCATAAAACGCAAGCCTAGAGTAGTCACCACAACAGTTGAACACCCCTCTGTCAAAGAGGCGGTGAAAGCCCTTGAAAAACTGGGCGCAGAGATAGTGTGGGTATCGCCTGACGAAAACGGCGAGATAACAGCCGAAAGCATAGTAAACGCGGTAGACGAAAAAACCTGCCTTGTAAGCTGTATGTTAGTAAACAACGAAACAGGCTATGTCCTGCCCGTGGCTGAAAGTTTTGGGGTAATAAAGCGAAAATACCCCGACTGTATTACACACTGCGATGCGGTTCAGGGCTTTATGAAGCTGCCCATAAAGGTGAATACCCTGTGCGCAGACCTTGTTTCTGTGAGCGGACACAAGGTGTACGCGCCCAAAGGCGTGGGCGCGCTGTATGTTAAAAAGGGCGTAACGATAACCACGTTCATGCAGGGCGGCGGTCAGGAGAGCGGCAAACGCTCGGGTACTGAAAATATACCTGCTATAGCAGGCTTTGCGGCGGCAGTTAAAAAATTTTGCGGCAGTATAAAAGAGCGCTACGAAAACGCCTGCGCGCTGAGAGATACATTATATAATAGTATAGCAAACGACCTCGTTGTAAATTCAAAGGGCGGCGCACTGCCGTATATATGCTCGATAGCCATGGTGGGGTATAAGTCTGAAACGCTGCTTAACTTTATGAGCGAAAGGGGCATATGCGTCTCCAGCGGCTCGGCGTGCAGCAAGGGCAAGAAAAGCAGTGTTCTGAAAGCGTTCGGCATACCAGATAACATTGCCGACTCAACGCTGCGTGTAAGCTTTTCATGTGATACCACGCCGCAGGAGGTAGAGCAATTCGTACAAATGCTGGAGCAAGCGCGTGCGCTGGCATCTACAGGGAAAAAGCGTAAATAACATAAAGGACAAGATGTAAATGAAAGAGATAATTCTTGGCAAATTCGGCGAGATAGTGTTAAAGGGGCTCAACCGCAGCACCTTTGAAGATACGCTTGAAAGGAACGTACGCAGGCGGCTGAAAACTCTGGGAAAGTTCGAGTACAGCAAGGCGCAGTCAACTCTTTACATTAGACCCGTTGACGACGAGATAGACGTTGACGAGGTGCTGGACAGGGTAAGGAAAATTTTCGGTATTGTAAAGCTTGCAAGGGCTGTTGAAGTTGACAAAGCCGATTTTGGCACTATTGAAGAAACGGCTGTAGAGTATCTTAAGGACAAGCTTATGGCGGTAAAGACTTTTAAGGTCGCATCTAAGCGTTCTGATAAGTCGTACCCTATGGGTTCGCCCGAGATATGCGCGCAGCTGGGCGGCTACATCTGCGAAAAATTTCCGCATCTTACAGTCGATCTGCATGAACCCGATTTAATTGTCAATATTGAGATACGTGAGGCAGCGTATATACACGCAGGCGCAGAGGACGGCGCAGGCGGCATACCCGTAGGCACTTCGGGCAGGGCTATGCTGCTGCTTTCGGGCGGTATAGATTCACCCGTGGCAGGCTATATGATGGCAAAACGCGGCGTTATAGTTTCCGCGGTGCATTTTGAATCTCCGCCGTATACCTCTGAAAGGGCAAGAATGAAAGTTGAAAAGCTCGCCGAGATAATGACGGGCTACTGCGGCGCGATAAACTTCCACTGCGTGAATTTTTCGGCGATACAGGAAGCTATACGCGACCATATGCCCGAGGAGTTCTTCACAATAATTATGCGCCGCTTGATGATGGAGATAGCACAGCGCATCTGCGAGAGCGACGGCATAAGCTGCCTGATAACGGGCGAGAGTCTCGGTCAGGTGGCAAGCCAGACAATGGCGGCAATGGTGTGTACCGACAACGCCTGCCGTATGCCTGTGTTCAGACCGCTGATAGGTATGGATAAGTCTGAGATAGTAGCAATTTCGCGTAAGATAGGTACGTTTGAGACGTCTATAGAGCCTTATGAGGACTGCTGCACCGTGTTCACACCCAAGCACCCAAAGACAAAACCCGTGCTGCAAGACATTCTGAACGCGCAGAGCGGCTTTGACTTTGAGCCTATGATACAGCAGGCAGTGGCGGAGCATAAGCGTTATACTATATATAAAAATTAACATAATATGATTTTTTGAAACTTGCAAAAAGCCTGTCGTACGCACCTAAAGATTACGATTTGGTAACATTTCAATTACAAAAGTATTGTTAAGATAGCTATAGACGTTCACAGAATATTCATAAACAGCGCAAAAAGTATAGAGAAAGTATGTAAAAATAGGGTCGTGGTTTTGTGAAAATTGATAAAAGTGACAAAGTGGTTACAGAAAGACTTGACAGAGTGACCTGTTTTGTAGTAAAATATTTATGTGAGCAGGGGATAACCATATCTACAGCAGAAAGCTGTACGGGCGGACTTCTCAGCTCGGCTATCACATCAGTGCCGGGATCATCGAAGATCTTTTGGCTGGGTGTGTGCAGTTATTCTGAAAGAGCCAAAGTCGACTATCTCGGCGTGGACGGCGATATTATCAAAAAGTACGGCGTCTACTCCCGGCAGACGGCAAGCGCAATGGCGCAAGCGATAAAGAAAAAGAGCGGCTCTCAGATCGGAGTGGGCATAACGGGTATAGCAGGACCTCTTCCCGACGAAGACGGCAAGAGGGCCGGTACGGTCTATGTGGCAGTTACAGACGGTGTTAAAGAGATAGTCAAAAATCTTGCGCTGTATGACGGCAGTATAAGACCGACGAGAGAAAATATCCGAAAAGAGTCAGTCACGCGTGCGTTGTGCATGGTGATGGAGCTTATAGGTCACGATATGAAAGAGGTGATCGGTAATGTCTATGATGAATGAGCTTGCAGGACTTAAAAACGAAAACGGTAAGAGAAAAGAAAATTTCTTTGTAAGATTTATAAAGTATTTTATCCCATGGAAGGGCGACGGATTTTCCGAAGTGCTTAGAAAGTTAGTTTTCGCGGCTTCGATAGTGGTTTTCTGTATATCGGTAAGCGACCTTTCCGATTATCTTAACGGAAACGCAAAAACAAATGAGCTTATTGAGGAAATGCAGACGCTGAAACCCACAATATCGAGTGGCAGCAACACAGGAGATAACGCGCAGTCGGTCGTTCACCCCAGCGGTGACGAAAGCCAAAGCGGTGAAGTTCCTCCTCAGGGCGGCAATTCGGTAGAGTTTGAAAATACCAACACCGAAGTGGGCGACAGCTGGAAACCGCTTCTGGAAGTTAATAAAGATGTTCGCGGCTGGCTTTCGATAGATACTTTCAAGGATTCCAACGGAGAGATAATAATAAACTATCCGGTAGTACAAGGTCCTGACAATGATTACTATCTTACAAGGGATATAAAGAAAAACTACAGCGGCTCGGGCGGTACAATTTATATGGATTATGCAAGTACCATAGTTCCCGGGGTGAGGACCGATAATATAACTATATTTGGTCACAATATGCTGGCAGGAACGTTCTTTGCAAGACTTGAGGAGTACAAGTCGGGCGTGGATTTCCTGAAAGCAAATCCGCTGATAACGTTCAACACCGTTTATTCTGCGGCTGACGAGAAGTACATAATCCTATACTGCGGACTGTTCAATATCTATGAAAATCAGGATAACGGCAATGTGTTCAAATACGTAGGCTACAGGGATTTCGACGAGGATCACCCGTTTGATAAATGGAAAGAGGAGATGTCGAAGCGTTCGTGGTATTCGAGCGATATAGACGTAAAAGAGGACGATCAGTTCATAACGCTTTCCACCTGCTCAGGCGATATAGGTGATATGCGTTGGGTGGTAGTTGCAAGAAAACTAAGACCCAACGAGGACGTCGATGCTCTTGTGCAGACCTATAGGGACAGACCAAATGAAGAGATATATTTTCCGCAAAGGTGGATATATGCTTGGGGACACAAAAAAGTTTACAGACACTAATGTGCTGACGGCGAAAGAAATATAAAAATGCCGCAGCATTGAAAGTGACAAATTGAAAGGCGATCTTTGGAGAGGATAGCCTGAAACCGACTGCATGGCGTATGGAGACAGAGAGTATTCTCGATACGTCGGAAAGGACGAATTTTCAGATGAAACGAGATAATGCGGAAACGCAGAGTATCAAACCTATTGAAGAAACAGAAAACAAAGCTTGTGAGGCAAAGAAGATCTCGGCTAAAAAGCTGACTTCTATGCTCGGTTTCGGCGCACTTGCAATAGCTACTATTTGCGCCGTAGGTATTATGGGACTTGACAGCGGAGAAGAGGAGATACCCACCGCCGCACCTGCCGCTACAGTTGTAAAAACTGCGGAAGTGACAGAGGCGCCCGTAACTGCGGCGACCGAGCAGGCAGCGCCCGAAAAGATAGCTACCGTAAGCTGGTGGAAAGCTCCCGTTGAGGACTATGATTTTATCGAAGCTGATGACAGCATAGCAACAACGACCACCACAACTACGACCACTACAACAACTACCACAACGACCACTACTACAGCGGCTACAACTCCTAAGCCTGTAACTACCACAGCTAAACCTCAGACTACCGCAGTAAAAACCGAGCCCAAAAAGGCTGTAAACAATAAGGGCTGGGTAGTTAATTGCAGCGACGAGGAGTATGAGATGTTCTGCTATGTGCTCGAGGGCGAAGCAGGCGGCTGCTCAGATGCGGCAAAAATGGCTGTTGCAGGCGTTATAGTGAACAGAGTTACCTGCACATATAAGTTTGACAACACAATAAAGGGCGTGCTTACCGCTCCCGGTCAGTTCGGCGCAATAACCAAGTATTACAACAGATCTGTAACTCCTTCCGAGAGTACAAGAAATTGCGTGAACAGAGCGCTTTGCGGTGAAGACGGTTCTAACGGAGCGTTCTACTTCTACTCGCCTAAGTATACGGGCGGAAGCACCGCTGCATGGTTTGAATCGCTCACGTTCTGTACTGAAATTGAAGGACACAGATATTTCAGAGCATGATAAAACTGTAATACAGCGCAAAAGTCAGGATCTCGGTCTTGACTTTTTGTGCATTTTCAAGGACAGAGAAAAAGAGAGGATAATCGACAACAATGGAGTTTGCAGAGCGTTTTAAGTGTATCAAAAATATCAAAGAAAACAGAAAAACGTTCAGACGTGTGTGTTCGCATTTTGGCATAGGTGCGGCGGCGTTGGTGATGACCGTTACCGGCGTGATACCTATGGTAAATGCAAATGCCGACAAAAGCAGTGAAGAAGCGCAGAAGCCTGTGCAAATGTCCGCAGCCGAAACTCAGCCGCAGACAAAGTATGCGGTGGAATCATGGTGGAAAGCAGGCATAGGCGACTATGAACTTGTAGAGTATACGCACAAGGATATAGAAGTAAAAAAGGACAGCGACAAAAAGCCGCAGGAAGTCAAATATCCCGATATAAGCTTTTCTGTAAAAGCCGCGGAGGGAGCTAAGGCAGGCGAGGGAACTGTATATCCCCACGCAGAGTGCGGCACAAGGGATATTTCAAAAGAGTATTACACAGTACGTTCGGTAGATACGGGCGAGATAATTTCAGATAACGCGCATGACCTGGTTTGCAGGGTGCTGGCAGGGGAACTGTACGGCAGCTTTTCCGACGAGGCTATGAAAGCGCAGACGGTAGCAATATATTCATACATTCGTTACTGCGATGCAAACGGTATGCTGCCTGTGGTGGCAGTTGCGAGCGGCTATAGCGACAGGGTTGAAAGAATAGTAAAGTCGGTCGAGGGTCAGGTGTGCAGCTATGGTGGTGTGCCTATAAACGCGCTGTTCTGTGCCTCAACGGGCGGAAACTCTGTCGGCAGCGAGTATGTGTGGTCAAGCTCTCTGCCGTATATGAAGCCCGTGGTGGGCAAATATGACGGCATTGACCCGAACTTTGGCGTAAAAACGTACATAACTGCCGCGCGGATAAAGAGCCTTATCGAGGGCAGTACCGGCATAACGCTCGAGCCGAATGATGTTGAGAACTGGTTCGAGATAACGGACCGTTCGTATGGCAAGTATGTAACAGCCGTAAAAATAGCAGGGAAGGACAAGTATTCTTCAAACGGCACGACCGCGTATCTTACCGGCGCGGCACTGAGAAATATTATAGGCGCGAATACGCTTCGTTCGACGGCTTTTGATATCTCGTACAACAACGGCGTTTTCTGCTTTACTACATACGGCTACGGTCACGGCGTGGGAATGTCTCAGTGGGGAGCGCAGCTTCTGTCAACGAAAGACGGGCTGAAATACGATCAGATACTGCGCTATTATTACAGCGGCGTTACCGTGGGCGTTTCTTCCGTAAATAAAGCTGCCGAGGAGCGTTACGGAAAGCTTGTGGACGTTTCTCAGTTGCAGGAGGCATCGCCGTCAGACAGTACCGCCAAAGCCCCTGAAAACAACAAGCAGGAGGATAATGTTGAAGAAAATGACATAGCCGCAAGCGAAACTACCACAGCAGCCGAAACAGCTGTCAGCGATGATCAGCCTGCGGATGAAACAAGCCCTGCGGAAAGCACATCATTTACCGAAAGTGAAAGCGGTGTTGCAGAGGTAACTACCCCCGTGCAGACCGCCATACCGACAGAAGAGGTCACAACGGTTTCGTAATAGTGAACAATCGCGGCACGGCAAATTTATACAAAATAAATAAAAAGTCAAGGCGCTAAAATTGCCCCTTGACTTTTTTGCTTTATCAAAATATAATTATAATAGAATATATTGCTGAAAGGAAGAATACATATGGCGTTTTTTGATAAAATAGGGCAGACGATCTCCGCAGGTGTTACAAGCGTTTCGGACTCTACCAAAACTTTTGCAGGCACTGCAAAGCTCAACAGCCAGATAAACACCGCGAAAAACAACATAAAAAAGACCTATGAGGACATGGGAAAGTATTACTACGACAACCGCGGCAATGCATCCACCGCCGAGCTTGACAGAATGTGCGATGAAATAGACAAGCTGAATGACGAGATACATGACCTAGAACTGAAAGTGAAGCTTGCAAAGGGCATAGTACCCTGCTCCAACTGCGGTGCGGACGTGTCAGTAAATTCGTCGTTCTGTGCAAACTGCGGCGCGAAAGTTGTTATGCCCACAGCCGCCGAAACAGTTCCCGAGGGTAAGAAAAAGTGCATTAAATGTGGCAGTATTGAAGATGCCGATACAAAATTCTGCTCGCAGTGCGGCACTAAAATGCCAGAAGAAGTGCAAGCTGTCGAGGAGACCAAGGTTTGTCCCAAATGTGGCATAACCCAGCCCGCCGATATGAAATTCTGTGCAAACTGCGGCGCAAAGCTTGAAGAGCCTGCGGAAGAAAAACCTGCCGAAGCAATCGAAGAAAAACCTGCCGAACTTGTCGAAGAAAAGCCCGAAGCAGTCGAAGAAAAAACTGTTGAAACGGCAGAAGAAAAACCTGCCGAGAAAGCCGAAGAAGCTAATGCTGCTGTCGCAGCGCCTGCGGAGCCTGTTGCCGCCCAGCCTGAGACTAAAGAGGAAACCGAAGATAAACCGCTCGTGTGCCCTAAATGCGGCAACAAAGAGCCTGAGGGTACGCGCTTTTGCTCTGAATGCGGCACACAGTTCGGCGCGTCAAAGGCTGTAGAAGCTGTTTCACCTGCCGACAGCGTGGTTTGCTCGAAGTGCGGCAACGTCGAACCCGGCGGCACACGCTTCTGCTCTGAATGCGGAAATAAGCTGTAAAGCTGTAAAACCGAACAAAACAAAAGTCGGACATAAAGCCCGACTTTTTTATTTAATTATCCTCCGTCACGACCCCGTCAGCGCCGACCGTCGCGTTGATGTTGTAACTATTCAGTGCGTCAATAATGCGCTGACCCTCAGCCTCGCCGCCAACATAGGTCGTCTTGCAGTCGCGCTGCGTGGCAGGGTAGAACGTGCATTCAAGCGAGTTGTCGTCGTTTATCGTAACGCCCACCAGCCCCGTGTCAATGTCATAATGGCTGAACCAGAAGTTTCCCAGATTGTAGAAAATAGGCACGCCCTTGTAGTATTCAATACCCTGCAAACAGTGCGCGTGCGAGCCTATGATGAGATCCGCCCCTGCATCAACGTACATATAACCTGTTTCAGGCTGAACGTCCTCCAGCTCGTGGCTGTCTTCTGTGCCCCAGTGAACGTTCGCAATAACAAGGTCGGCGTTCTTTTTCGCCTCTTTTATGACCTCAATAAACGCATCGGGCTCGTAGCAGCGCAGAGTTCCCGAGGTAGTCTCCGTTGCTTCGGGTGTAAGAGCAGTCCATTTTTCTGCCCTGGTCGCCGCAACGTATGCTATCTTTCTGCCCTCAATGATGTAGTATATAGGCTTTTTAGCATCTTCGATGTTCTCGCCTGCGCCTACGTGCTTAATATTCGCTTCGTCAAGCGTTGCAAGCGTGTCGGTGAACGAATCAGGGCCGTAATCGTAGCAGTGATTGTTCGCAAGGTCAACTATATCAATGCCCATTTCTCCGTAGATAGAAACGTGCGACGGGTCAGCTATAAAGCAAAACGCCTTTTCGGGTATGCGTTCGCCGCGCGTTGAAAAGCAAAATTCGTTGTTGAGCATCGCAATATCAGCCGTCTTCATCTTGTCGATAAGAAACGGCGAAATGCAGTCTGAAATGCCGCTCGTGGTCTTGTAATGCTCCATTACCGTCCAGTTGTCGGCAAGGCCTATGTCGCCGCCGAACGTCAGCTGTATGCCGTCCACGCCGTTTGAGGGCATAACAATAATGTTGTCGGTGTTGTATACCGCGCCCGTGTAGTAGTCGTTTGTCACCTTAACGGTCATTCCCGTAAGTTCAAACCACTTCTGCGCCGAAAATTCGCCGTCTCCGAATGCCTCGTTTATCTTGTCAAGCAGCATCGGGTCTTCGGTGAACTCAACGCACCATTCAAAAAAGTCGCTCGTCGCCTGGAGCCCCGAGTCAAACCCTTGAAAAAGCTGTTGAAGCTGCGCAGGCGTTACCTCGGGCGAATCGTTTGAAATGTCGCTTTGTCCGCTCTCGGAACTTTCGGGTGCGCTCAAACTGTTGCTGTCATCTTGCGATTTTATGTCCTTTTTGGCGATCTCGTTGCACGCCGTCAGCTGAAAAGTCATCACCATCGAGGCGGCAAAAGCAGCCATTCTTTTAATTTTCATGCTATCAACTCCGATCAAGATATGCTCTTATTTTATCAAAGCAATCGTTCAGAAGCGTGGTGTTCACCATGCCATTTTGGTCAAAAGCTGTCGCCTCTGCGGTAAGGCAGCCGCTGTAATTCTCGCTTTTGAGCTTTCCAAAAAACTTGTCAAAATCAATATGTCCCATGCCTATGGGCAAAGTTTTAAGCGCCTGCCATTCCATGTATCCGCCACCGTAATCGTTGACGTGCAGGTGCCTTACATTTTGCCAAAGCCGTTTGTACCCATCGCCGCAAAAAAGCTCGTCCTGCTCGTGAAAAGCAGCCATTTTTGTATCATAAATAAGCCCTGCATCGGGGTATGTATCAACAAGCTGCTGCCAGCGTGTCAAAGGGTCTTTTTCGTGGCAAACAACGTTTTCTATAAGAAGATCTATGCTGTGATTTTCAGCTATCTTCCGAAGCGCCCCATACCCTTTAAGACTGTTATCAAAATTGCTGTCGGATATAATACCGTTCCACAAATGCAAAACAGCCTTGAAAGCGCCTATTTCGTTTGCAATACGGCAGTTAAGCTCAAACCTGCGAGCTGCCTCGTCAAACTCACCCTTAGTTACAAACTCGCCGATGTACTTTTCAAAATGCATAACAGGGAAGGGCACACCCAAACTTTTCAGCTCCATAAGAAGCTTGTCCGTCCTGTCGTACCAGCTGTCGTACATCATAAACTCAAAGCCGTCGCAGTTTATCAGCGGACAAAGCTCTTTCAGCAGCTCAAAACGCCTGCCGTTGGGTCTGCCGAGCAGCGCACCCGTTGAGCAAAGCACCCTGTTCATGACTTTATACCATGCATGGTATTGTGTTCTTTTTCAAGCTCTGCCACCAGCGCGCCCAACGCCCACGCCTTGTTGGTGTCGGTCACAACGCATTTCAGGTCAACGGTGTTTTTGCTCTCGCGCAGCCGCCCAAGTATAGTATTCATAGTTTGGTTATCAACACCCGAGAACACAATCGCCTCGCTCTGCGGTATCTCGCACTGCATAATATCTCCCGAAAAGCCCTTATAACCGCACAAATACCCCACCGAGTACACCGCGTTCATAGTGTCAAGCTGCACAGGCTGAACGCCTGCCTCGCTGCATATCTGCGCTACGTCATTAGAGCGCAGATTTTCAAGATTGTAAAGCAGCGCAGTCGGCGTGATCTTAGTCTGTATCCTAGCTTTCATGCTTTGCTCCTTTACTTAACATCTTTCATAAGGTCTGACATATCGTAAATGCCTGCACCCATTTTAGAAAGATACACAGCTGCGTTTACAGCACCCACGGCAAATACTTCTTTTGAAGCCGCCTGGTGCGAAAGGGTTATCACCTCGTCGCGCCCTGCAAATATTATCTCATGTTCGCCAACAATTGTGCCGCCACGTATCGAGTGTATGCCTATCTCATTTTCAGATCTCTTTCGGCGCTGCGAATGGCGGTCGTAGATGTAGCTTTTCGGCTCGTCAAGAACCTCATTTATAGCGTTTGCAAGCATTAAAGCCGTGCCGCTGGGGGCGTCAAGCTTTTGATTGTGGTGCTTTTCAACTATCTCAATGTCAAACTGTCCGCCTAAAATTTTAGCGGCAGTTTTAGCAAGCGTTGACAAAAGATTTATGCCAAGCGACATATTCCACGTAAAGAACACGGGTATCTGCTCCGCCGCAGACTTAATTTTTGCTATATCTCCGTCGGTGTAGCCCGTGGTAGCAGCTACCAGCGCCACGTTGTTTGTAAGGCAGTATTCCAGAAGATCCCCCAGTACCGAAGGGTGCGAAAAATCAATAATAACGTCGGGCCTTTCCGCAAGCTCCTGCGGCTTTTTAACTATAGGAAAATCAGCTTGCCCCTCGCCAATGTCAATACCTGCGCAAACGCGGCAGTCCTCGCGCGTCGCAATAATGTTTGCAAGCACTCTGCCCATTTTGCCCAAAGCGCCGCACAATACAATGTTCACCATATTTTTTATCCTCTTATGTATATATTTGTATGGGGATACAGCGCGCCGTATCCCCGTTTATGTTATTTCAGCAGACCTATATTCTCCATAGCTGCTTTAAGTGTTGCCTTGCCGTTTTCATTCATTTCTACCAGCGGCATTCTGCACGGTCCTGCCTTGAATCCCATAAGGTTCAGAGCCTCTTTTACAGGTATCGGGTTCACATCGCAGAAAAGCGCGTTTGCAAACTCTAAAACGCCCAAAAACTTCTTGTTCGCATCGGCAAAGTTGCCGTCAAGGCAAAGCTGGCATATCTCGTGAGTCTCAAACGGCATACAGTTTGAAAGCACCGATATAACGCCCTTTCCGCCAAGAGCCATAATAGGTACTATTTGATCATCGTTGCCGCTGTATATCGTCAGATCGTCGCCGCACAGTGCAGCAATTTTAGCCACCTGGCTTATGTTTCCGCTTGCCTCTTTTACAGCAACTATGTTCTCGACCTTTGAAAGTTTCAGACAGGTCTCGGGAGTTATGTTCACGCCCGTTCTTGACGGCACATTGTAAAGGATTATCGGCAGGTCAACAGCATTTGCAATGGCAGTAAAATGCGCCACAAGCCCTGCCTGCGATGTCTTGTTGTAGTAAGGCGTAACGCACAGCAGCGCATCAGCGCCAAGAGCCTCCGCCTTCTTTGAAAGATTTACGGCATACTCTGTGTGGTTAGAGCCCGTACCTGCAATAACAGGCACTCTCTTAGCCGTCTTTTCCACCGCGAAACGTATGCACTCAACGTGTTCTTCGTCGGTCATCGTGGCGCTTTCGCCCGTTGTTCCGCAAATAACAATTGCATCTGTTCCATTGTCTATGTTGAAATCTATAAGCTTGCCCAGACCATCAAAATTTATCGTTCCGTCGTCATACATTGGTGTCGCGATAGCCACCGCTGCACCCGTAAAAATAATAGGCTTCATAAAGTTTCGTTCCTTTCTGTATAGTTTAGTCAAAGTATCCCTTAGCCGCCAAAAGCTCTGCAAGAAGCACCGCTCCGCCTGCCGCGCCCCTTAATGTGTTGTGGCTCAGGCATACGAATTTGTAGTCGTACTGCGTGTCCTCGCGCAGCCTGCCGATAGATATAGCCATGCCGCCTTCCATATCTCTGTCAAGCTTGGTCTGAGGGCGGTCGTCCTCTTCAAAGTAATTCAAAAACTGTTTCGGCGCAGAGGGCAATTCAAGCTCCTGCGGCACGCCCGAAAATTCTTTCCAAGCTTTAAGTATGTCTTCTTTTGAGGGCTTGTTTTCAAAAGATACGAATGCCGCCGCAATGTGACCGTTAGAAACAGGCACTCTCAGGCACTGCGTTGTGATAGACGGCACAGTCGCATCAACTATCTTGTCACCCTCTATTTTGCCCCATACTTTCAGCGGCTCTAAGTTCGATTTTTCTTCTTCTCCGCCGATGTAGGGAATAACGTTGTCTATCATTTCAGGCCATGTCTTGAAAGTCTTTCCTGCGCCCGAAATAGCCTGATATGTGCAGGCAAGCACCTTTGTAATGCCGTACTTCCTGAGAGGGTGCAGCGCAGGCACATAGCTCTGTATCGAGCAGTTTGACTTTACCGCAATAAAGCCCCTCTTTGTGCCAAGGCGCTTTCTCTGCGCGTTTATTATCTCAATGTGTTCTGGGTTCAGCTCGGGTATAACCATAGGTACGTCGTCGGTGTGCCTGTGAGCCGAGTTGTTCGAGATAACGGGGCACTCAGCCTTTGCGTACATCTCCTCCAGAGCCTTTATCTCGTCTTTTTTCATATTCACCGCGCAGAACACAAAGTCTACCATAGAAGCAATTTTTTCAACGTCCGCCTGCGCGTCCATAATGACCATGTCTTCCATAGCTTTCGGCATCGGCGTGTCCATAGCCCAGCGCTCGCCGACTGCCTCTTTGTAGGTCTTGCCTGCCGTTCTTGAAGATGCCGCAAGCACCTTTACTTCAAACCACGGGTGATTTTCCAAAAGAGAAGCAAATCTCTGTCCTACCATGCCCGTTGCGCCGATGATACCAACATTGTAATGCATAATTTATTACTCCTTATTATGTTCATTTGTTCCGGCATTTTGCAAAATACACAAAATAAGCGTCTTTGTGACCGCTATAATGCACGAAACATAAAAATTGCCCGAAAGTTAAAAAAATCGGTTGAAAAACAGCCGATCATACAATATAATATTAAGTAGTGTGTTTATCATTTTTGTGGTAAACAATAGCACTCCATCATACTGTATGATGACAATCACGACCCTGTTGAGACCGTGATCAGCAGCGGAGCTCCCCAATTCTCCAAAGCTTCGGCGGCATTGCCTTTCACTTGCATTATGCACCGGGTGTGCCGCGTGATGAACACGCAAAGGCAAGTTACTTTTCGTTGCCGCGCCTCTATCTGTTGATACTATAATAGCAGAATTTTTTGTCCGTGTCAACACATTTTTATCATTTTCGGAGATTTTGACCTTACAAAGCCTTAATATCCCCGAATAACTGTATATTATTCCAAAGCAAATGAGGTTTTTTCATGCAAGATAGTCTTGATCTTAACGATCTGAAACGTTCCGATTTTTTTTATGAACTTCCGCAGGAGCTTATAGCTCAAACGCCCGTCGAGCCTCGCAACTCGTCACGGCTTTTGCATCTTGACCGCAAAACGGGCGCAGTCACGCACGACCGTTTTTATAATCTATGCAATTATCTTAAAAATGGTGACCTGCTTGTGCTCAACGACAGCCGCGTTATACCTGCGCGCATTTACGGCGAGCGAGCGGATACCCACAGTTTTATAGAGTTTTTGCTGCTGGAGCAGAAAGAAAACATGGTGTGGGAGCTTATCTGCCGCCCCGGTAAAAAAGCAAAAGTCGGCACACGGTTTTCGTTTGGCGAGGGTCTTTTGAAAGCGGAGATAATCGAGGTCAAAGACGACGGCAACCGCATAGCAAGGTTTGAGTGCGAGAGCGGCAATATATATTCCGCGCTTGATGAGATAGGTCAGATGCCCCTGCCGCCGTATATTACAGAAAAACTTAAAGATAAAGAGCGTTATCAGACCGTCTACAGCCGCGAACTTGGCTCTGCGGCAGCACCCACGGCAGGTCTGCACTTTACAAAACAGCAGCTTGAGGAAATAAAGCAAATGGGCGTCGGCATAGCCTACGTTACGCTTCATATAGGACTGGGTACCTTCCGTCCAGTGAAAGAAGATAAGGTGCTGGATCACAAAATGCACAGCGAGCATTACGAATTGCCGCAGATCACCGCCGATATGATAAACCAAACCAAAGAAAGCGGCGGCAGAGTTATAGCGGTGGGTACTACATCATGCCGAACTCTTGAAAGCGTGGCGCAGCAGTATGGCAAAATAGCGCCATGCCACGGCAGCACAGATATTTTTATCTATCCCGGGTATGAATTTAAGGTGCTTGACGGACTTGTGACGAACTTTCATCTGCCCGAAAGTACGCTGATAATGCTTGTTTCAGCCTTTGCAGGGTACGAAAATACCATGCGCGCATACGAAATAGCAGTCAAAGAGCATTACAGGTTTTTTTCATTTGGGGATAGTATGATAATTTTGTGATATTCTAAAAGGAGGACAACCCATGAACCTTTCACCATTCTTCAAAGGCATTATAGATGCCGACGAAAAAGCCATAGTAATCTGCGACACGTCAAATACCATAATTTATATGAACCCTGCGGCTGTAAGACAGTATGCCAAACGCGGCGGCGCGTCTTTGGTGGGGCAAAGCATTTTTGACTGTCACAATGATCGTTCGCGCGAGATAATAAAAGCAAATGTAGCGAAGATGAAAGCCGACAAGACTGTGAACAAGATCTTCGAGTTCCACAAATCGCGCGACGGTTGCAACGACGACGTTTACTGTGCCGCGATAAGAGACGAAAACGGCGAATTTATCGGATACTATGAAAAATTCGAGGATAAAAACCTTTACAAGAACGGAGAAATTTAATTGTCTGGAAAATTCAAACTTTTAATGACCGAGGGAAGCGCGCGGCGAGGGGAGTTCCATACTACGCACGGCGTGATACAAACGCCCGTATTCATGAACGTCGGTACGGCGGCTGCAATAAAAGGCGGCGTATCGTCTATTGACCTCGCAAACGAGCTGAAAACGCAGGTCGAGCTGTGCAACACCTACCACCTCCACGTCCGCCCCGGCGAGGACATCATATACAAAATGGGCGGTCTGCACAAATTCATGAACTGGCAAAAACCCATACTCACCGACAGCGGCGGCTTTCAGGTGTTCAGCCTTGCAAAGCTGCGCCGCATAAAAGAAGAGGGCGTGTACTTCAACTCGCACGTTGACGGCAGAAAGATATTCATGGGGCCGGAGGAAAGTATGCAGATACAGTCAAAGCTGGCTTCTACCATAGCTATGGCGTTCGATGAATGTGTAGAAAACCCTGCGGAGCACGATTACTCCAAAGCCTCCTGCGAGAGAACAACACGGTGGCTCGTTCGCTGCAAGAGCGAAATGGCGCGGCTCAATTCTCTGGACGAAACAATAAACCGCGATCAAATGCTTTTTGCTATAAATCAGGGCTGCACCTATACCGACCTGCGCATTGAGCACATGAAGCAGATAACCGAGCTTGACCTTGACGGCTATGCGATAGGCGGTCTGGCGGTTGGTGAGCCAACCAAGGTCATGTACGACATTATTGAAACTGTAGAGCCCTTTATGCCAAAAGACAAGCCGCGCTACCTTATGGGTGTGGGTACGCCGTCAAACATAATAGAAGCTGTTTACCGCGGTGTTGACTTTTTTGACTGCGTTATGCCCTCGCGGAATGCGCGCCACGGCACTGTTTTCACGTGGGAGGGCATACTTCACGCGCCGAATAAGCGTTTTGAGACTGACCCCCGACCGCTCGATCCCCACTGCGACTGCCCGACCTGCCGCAATTTCTCGCGAGCCTACATCAGGCATCTTTTCAAGGCAGGGGAGCAGCTGGCAGGCAGGCTGACGGTAATGCACAATCTGTATTTTTATAATACGCTTACACAGCGCATACGCGAAGCCATAGAAAACGGCGTGTTTGAGCAGTTCAGAAGATATTACTCGCCGCTGCTTGAAAAAATGTGCGAGGATTGAAAAGGTTGTTTTAATAATTGCGCTATCGCGCGGCGCAGGAGCGCACACGTTGACCGCCACAATTCGCAAAAGTTTTCCTTTCTTGACAGGACTTAAAATCTTTGCATAAATAGAGCAAAAAACCGCCGTCCTTTACGGACAGCGGTCTTTATTATGCCTTTGTTTATCCCATTACGACCTCAACTTCGTGGGTCGTACCCTCAGCGAATACCGGAAGAATATTGCCATTGACCTTAACGCCGTCGCAGACAACGCTCTTTATGCCCTTGCTGATGTGGTCGGGGTTGCTTACGCTGATGTTGTATGTGCAGCCGCGGAATTTTCTCGAAGCCGTGAAGCCGTCCCATGCGGCAGGGATAGACGGGTCTATCTTCAAACCGTCAAAGTCGGGTATAACGCCGAGAATGTACTGCGATACAGCAACAAAGTTCCATGCCGCCGTGCCTGTCAGCCACGAGTTCTTAGCCTCGCCGAAGCGCTTGGCGTCCTTGCCTGCTATCATCTGCGCGTATACATACGGCTCAGTCCTGTGCAGGTCTGAATACTTTTCCTCTCTGTAGGCAGGCGCTATCTTGGAATAATACTCATAAGCCTTGTCACCGTGACCTACAAACGCCTCAGCGCAGATTATCCACGCGTTGTTGTGGCAGAATATGCCTGCGTTTTCTTTGTAACCTGCCGGATATGTCGAAATCTCGCCGTATTCTATGTAATACTTTGTGAATGCCGGGTTGTTCAGAACAAGACCGTGCTGACTGTTGAGATACTTGTCAACGCTTGCCAAAGCCTTTATGTCAGCGCCGCTCTCTTTACCAACGCCGCCCATAACCGCAAAGCCCTGCGGCTCAATGAATATCTTGCCTTCTTCGCATTCTTTAGAGCCCATCTTTCTGCCAAAGTCGTCATACGCTCTTATGAACCACTCGCCGTCAAAGCCGAAGTCCATTATGTTCTTCTTCATCTTTTCGATCTCGGCTTTTGCCTTTTCTGCTTCTGCGCTGTCACCTCTGCGAGCGCAAAGCTCTGCGTAGTTAGGTCCTGCATATGTAAACAGCGCCGCTACAAATATAGACTCCGCAGTCTTTGAATACTTGTCCTCACCGTATTTGGGCGAAGTTGATGTCTGGAAACTCTCACCCGGGGTATCGGAGAAGCAGGAAAGGTTAATGCAGTCGTTCCAGTCGGCACGCATAGCAAGCGGCAGGCCATGAGGACCAACATTCTCGCATACGTGATAGAAACTCTGCTTTAAGTGGTGCATAAGTGTCTGGGCGCGGCTCTCGTCATTGTCGTAAGGCACCATTTCGTCAAGAATGGTGTAGTCGCCCGTCTCTTTTATGTACTGCGCGGTAGAAAGTATCATCCACAGCGGATCGTCAGAGAAGTCGCCGCCTATCTCGTCGTTGCCCTTTTTGGTAAGAGGCTGATACTGGTGATAGCAGCCGCCGTCCTCAAGCTGTGTGGCGGCAAGGTCGAGTATTCTCTCTCTCGCTCTTTCGGGTATCTGGTGAACGAAGCCGAGCAGATCCTGGTTGGAATCTCTGAAGCCCATTCCTCTGCCTATGCCGCTTTCAAAGTACGAAGCCGAACGCGACATATTGAAAGTTACCATGCACTGATATTGGTTCCAGATGTTTACCATTCTGTTCATCTTGTCATCGCAGGTGTTTACAGTGTACTTGGAAAGCAGAGCGTTCCACATATCTTTAAGCTCCGCCAGAGCCTTGTCAGCCTTTTCGGTGGTGTCCATAGCCTTTATCATCTCATACGCCTTGGACTTGTTCATGCTGCCGTCAGCGTTCCACTTGTCCTTGCCGTTCTCAACGTAACCGAGCAGGAAAACAAGCTTTTTCGTCTCGCCTGCCGCAAGAGTTATATCAAGGCAGTGTGAAGCAATAGGCGACCAGCCGTCAGCAACGGAATTGTTAGGCGCGCCTGCCATTACCGCCTGCGGATTTTCAAAACCGTTGTACAGACCCATAAACGTTTCTCTGTCGGTATCATAGCCGCAGATGTCGGCGTTTACGGTGTAGAATGCAAAGTGATCGCGGCGCTCTTTGTATTCCGTCTTGTGGAATATGGTAGAACCCTCTATCTCAACTTCGCCGGTGTTGAAGTTCCTCTGGAAGTTCGTGGAGTCGTCCTGAGCGTTCCACAAACACCATTCTATAAACGAAAACAGCTTGAATGACTTCTGCGAATCCGACTTGTTCTTGATTATAACTTTCTGTACCTCGCCGTTGAAGTTCTGCGGTACAAAGAATGTTATTTCTGTCTCAATGCCGTTCTTTTCGCCCTTTATAATGGTGTAGCCCATGCCGTGGCGGCAGGAATACGCGTCAAGCTCGGTCTTTACAGGTGACCAACCGGGCGACCATACACATTCGCCGTCGTTGATGTAGAAGTATCTTCCGCCCATATCAACGGGAACGTTGTTGTAGCGGTAGCGAGTTATCCTCCTGAGCCTTGCGTCCTTGTAGAAGTGATAGCCGCCTGCCGTGTTGGAGATGAGCGAGAAAAACTCCTGCGTGCCGAGGTAGTTTATCCACGGGTAGGGAGTTTTCGGGTCGGTAATGACGTACTCCTTGTTGACGTCATCGAAGTAGCCGAATTTCTTCATTAAAATTCCACCTTTCAGTTTTTGTGTTTATAAGATTTTGTAATTCCTTAGTTAGTCATACAGCGTTTCTTCGCCGTTTATAGATATCTTTGTGACCTTTTCGCCCGATACTTCTATCTCGTAATCGAAGTCGGAATATCCGCGCTCGTCAAGGTTTGCATCTATAGCGTTGGAAAGCTTGCTGCCGTCATCATTTTTGTAAACGCCGTCTTTGATAGTCGCGTGGTTGTTGTGCGCATCAGAAATGACGTCGTTCGCCATAGTGTAAACTTCTTCCGTGTCGGGCAGCTTTATTTCTTCCTGACTGCTGTCTTGCTGCGAAGAACTATCCTCCTGCGAAGAAGTTTCTTCCGCGCTCGTCTCTTCGGGTTCGCTGCTTTCTTCGGCAGTCGTTGTATCTGCCTGAGAACTTTCTTCCGCCTGTGAACTGTCTGTCACTGAGTCGGTCGTGGTAGTATCCGCAGTCGAAGAAGAGCTTTTGCCGTCATTGCTGCACGCCGCTAGCGTAAAGCACAGGCAAACACACACAGCCGCAGCTAATATGACCTTTGTCTTGTTTTTCATATTGCTCTATTGATCTCCTTTCATATTTACATATCCGTATATCTTTTTATCTTGTCGCAAAGCTCTGCCAGCAGGAATATTTTTCACCCTTTGCAAGCTCTGTATATCCCGTCACCTCACGCGGCAGACTAAGATTTGCACAGTTTATCATAGCCGTCATAGGCTCGGGGCAGAAGTAACCATTAACGCCCTTATCGTTCCACATATTCCAGAATCTATACTCGGGCGAAACCTCGTTTATTATCATTCTTCCCGTGCCGACATCGGTAGTCACCGCGCCGTTAAAAGGCTTGCCGTCCAAAGTATTCATACAAGCCGTGTACATATCGTTGTCAATATCCTGCAAAACGGGGTGCATATCGCCGTTTTTGTACTGCATATCTCTCTCGTCAAGATCTAAAAGCCTCTCTGTTGGCAGTGAACGCTCATTAAGCTCGCACTTTTTCTCCGCAGGTACGCGCAGGCGCATATCCTCCTGCTTGCCGCCCTTTACTATCGGCGCATTTATGCAGGTGTGCGTGCATATTGATACCGGCAGCATCTTGTCCGAAAGATTTTCAATTTCAATGTCCTGCCTCAGCCCCTCTGCCGAAAGGGTGTAAGTGTAAGTAAGCCTGAATTTCAGCGGCATACTTTTAAACATCTCATCGCTTTCATCAAACGTGTAGCCAAGCACTATAACAGCCTTGCCGCCCTCCGCGCTGACCGAAACGACCTCATGCTCCCTCTCGTGCACCCAGCCGTGGATACAGTTGCCCAGCTTCGGCTCATTTATCGGGAACTTGTAGCAGCCGTCGGAAGTCTTCAGCACGCCGCCGTCAAATCTGTTAGGCAGATAAAGTGTCGGCAGACCCCACAGCACACGGGATTCGTTTATCATGTCCAGCGTGCAGTCGTCTCTGTAGCGAAAGATCTCCATGTCCAGCTTTTCATCTCTCATGCGCATAACGTCGCCGCCGAGAGCGGGCACAACAACGCATGAATATTTATCGACCTTAAGCTCATAGGCTTTAAGACCTTTAAAATTAGTTTCGTTATAAACAGCTTCTGACATTTTATTTTCCTCCAATAAGTTCATATATTAAAAGTATAACACACATACATCAAATTGTCCAGTGATTTTTTTAATTTCAGTCAGATTTTTGTGAAAAACAGCCTAATCGCACACGCAGTTATTATAAATAAGATACATCGCGGCGTATAAAAGGGTGCAAACAGGAAAGAATAGCAACAGGCGGCAAAACAAAATGCCGCAAATCTAAAAGAAAGAGAGTGAAAATATGCTTGATAAAATAGCGCTTCTTCTGCTGATAATCGGCGGCATAAACTGGGGACTGGTGGGAATATTCCAGTTTGACCTGGTGGCGTTCATCTTCGGCGGCTCGGCAGCGATAGTCAGCAGGATAATCTACACTCTGGTAGCAATATCCGCGATATGGTGCGTGTCGCTGTTCTTCAAGGACAACGAAATGGTAGAAGAAACAAGTTCTTCTAAAAACTACTGATAACCGATAATTGACCGTCTGCCAGAATTGTCGTAGTGAAAATTTGTACAAAGGCAAAATATCGGGTAAATTTCACCAATTAAAGTCACTAAATTATGTGCATTATGCCGAAAAAGTCGTGCTTGAGAAAAAACAGACCGCTTTTTCCTTGACATTTTGCCGTCGGCATAATATAATAACTATGGTGTCTGATAACCGATATGTTATCGGCAGACATTCGTTTTGTTGTCTCCTTTCTTTTGTTCTACACATATTTCATTTTATTTTTGGCAGGAATTTATTTCCTGCCACTTTTTTTGCGCTATTAGATGTTAGATGTTAGAAATGTTTATCGGCGTTAGCGCGAAACTGTCATTTCTGCGGTTTACATTAGAAGCAAGATGTGCGTTTTGAAAAGTTCGCGCTAAACTGTAAAAAGCAATTTCTTGCCTCTTGTTTCTAAATCTCTTGCCTCTAATAGCAGAAAAAACGGTCTTGCACAAAAGTCGCAAAACCGTTTCTTACTTCTAATAACTATTTCGCCTTGCCGTCCGCGCCGATCTTCTTGCCGTCAACGGTCGTATTGCGCACCATTTTGCCGTCGTCACCAAAATAGTATTTCGCGCCGTCTATCGTCTTCCAGCCCGTGGCGTGTACGCCCTCAACAAAATAATACCTGTCCTCGTTTTCTTTTCCCGACCAGCCCGAAAACAGCTTGCCGTCACCCGAAAACCTGTAAACTATGCCGCCGATGTCTGTGTCCTTCACTGCCGCCGCGCCGTCTTTGGTAAAGTAATACACCGCGTCGCCTATCTTGACCCACTTGTTGACAGCCATTTTGCCGTTTGTGTCAAAATAGTAGATCTTTTTGTTTATCGTCAGCAGCCCCACCATCATTATGCGCGTTTTCGGGTCAAAGTAATATTTGCTGTCGCCGATAGTCTGAAAGCCCGTGCGGCAGTAGCCGTCTTTGTCAAAGTAATAGTAATAATCGTCTATCTTGACAAGCCCTTTCGCCTTTGCGAAATTTTTCTTGTCATAATAGCAAAGCACCGTCTGCTCCTTGCCGTCAATAACGCCCTTTTCCTCGTGCCACTCTATCTTAGCGCGGAAGTTGTCTTTGTCAAAATCGTATGTTACGCCGTCTATCGTGTGAGTGCCCGTCTGCGCAACGCCGTTTTCGTCAAAATAGCACACGCCGTTCTCAACGCTAGCAAGCCCCGTGACCATTTTTCCGCCCAGACCGAGATAATAGGTTTTGCCGTCTATCACCTGCCAGCCGGTCAGCAGCTCGTAGTTGCCATTGAAGTAATATTTTGCCTTGTCAATGGTCTGCCAGCCTTTTACGGCACCGTCTTTTTCGTTGATGTAGTATTTGTTTCCGTTAATACTGCACCAGCCTTTTGCCTTTACGCCGTTATCCTGATAGTAATACAGCTTTCCTCCGATATTCAGCCAGCCTTTGAACATAACGCCGCCTGCGTCAAAAAAGTAACTGTCCTCGCCTATGGTAAGACCGCCGCGTATCATCTTGCCGTCGTCGCCGTAATAGCGGTATTTGCCGTTATCGCTCTCGTGCCAGCCGATTATCATTTCGCCGCTTTCGGAAAAACAATAATCTGCACCGTCAAGAGACTGTTCTCCCGAAAGGTACTGACCGTTCTCGTCAAAATAATAGGTGTCGCCGCCGATATCCGTAAAGCCGTGCGCCATGCCCTTGTCGGGAAGAAAATAGTATTCCTTGCCGTCAATGACCGACCAGCCTTCCGCGGCAGTGCCATCAGAGTTGAAGTAGAACGTACCGCCGTCTTTTTCGAGAAAACCTGCATCAGTGAAGCCGTGTTCGTCGAATATGAACTGAAGTCCGTCTATCTCCTGAACGCCCGTGTGAAATTCACCCGTTTCTTCATTAAAGCAATATTCAACGCCGTCAATTTCCACCACACCGCGTTGAAGTATGCCCTCGTCGCTGAGATAGTAAGTTTCGCCGCCGTGTTCCTGCCAGCCGCTCAAAAGGTATCCGTCGTCAGAAAACATATAGGTGTTTTCGTCTATCTTGTAAAAGCCTGTAGCCTTGTCGCCGTCTTTTGAGATAACATAGTAATCTCCGCCGCTGTCGGTGTGCCAGCCCGGAGAAAGGCGCTGTTTGTAAAAAATGTATCGGTATACGCTGCCGCCTATCAAAGCAGCCGCGCCCACTGAAAGCGCCGCATACGCTATTTTTTGTTTAACAGTGACCATTTGTATACCTCTTATTTGTACTGTTTCATGATCTTCTTGAGTTCCTGCTTTGCCTCATCTACGACCTCGGGAGGCGATACCACCTTTGCCTTGTCGCCGAACTTGAAAAGCCAGCCCCAAAACGGCGGAGAGATCTGTACGTCGGTCTTTATAACGAACCTGTCCTCCGAGACCTTTTTGCATACCACTTTCTGACCGAAACGGTCTATAACTGCATTCATAAGCTCCTTGTCAAATTCTATCGAGACAGTTTTTTCCGTGCCGCCAAACATACTGTAAAGCGAAAGCTGCGACTTTGCCAAAGCTTCTTCATCTATAGAAAGGCGCACCCTGTTTTCGTCGGTTATCTCAACGTTTTCCATTCTGTCGACCCTGTAGCGAGAAATTCCCTCGTGCTTTTCGCAGTAGCATACAAGGTAGTAATTGTCTTCTTCCCATGTCAGGTAAAGCGGCGATACTGTGTATACGTAGCCTTCATGGCGATACTTTTTGCGCTTTTCAATGTCATAGTAAGCCAGCTTGAAGGTTATCTTTTTGTTGCTTCTTATAGCCTCGTGAATGGCATTCACGGTGTAGTATATCTTTTCGTTGAAAGCCTTTACTCTGCTTGAAACGTGTATCTCACGTCCGAGCGAAGGCGCATCGTACTTGTTGGTAAGCGTTTGCAGCTTCTGTATAAGCTCTTTAGATTTTCTCTTTGTAAGGAATTTGCACGACGATATTGCATCGGCGAGTATGTAAAGCTCCTCCGTCTGAAACAGCCGCGATGCAAGATAGTAGTCGTTGGCGTGACCTCTCCTGCGCGCAACTATGTCCATTCCGCTTTCAATAAGCGTGTTTATGTCGTCGTATACGGTCTTTCTTTCGCACGAAATGCCATACGACTCCATGTAGCTTATTATTTCAGCCACCGTCACCGCGTTATCCTCGTTTGTCTGAGTTTCAAAAAATTCTTTTAAAAGCAGTATCTTATTTTTCTGCCTTCCTGTTCCTGCCATGTCTTAGTCCTCCCTATTTTTATTTTCTTTAACTTTTTTTATAGTTCCGTCAGGCTCTATAATGCTCATGTTTTCAAGCTGTGTGCGCAAATTGCCTGTAAATGCCGCACGGTATTCGTTCCTTAAAGCTTCGCGTTCTGCCTTTTCGGTTTCGGTAAGCTCTCTCTGCCGAGAAATTCGCGTAAGCTCTGATATCCTGTCAATTTTTTTCTGCTCCATAAAAACAC